>JADGAZ010000017.1 GCA_015231755.1 Magnetococcales bacterium
AGCGGGAAACCCGCCTCAAGATAAGTTCTCCCTACGAGACCCGTGGAAGACCACCACGTTGATAGGCTGGGTGTGCAAGCGCGGTAACGCGCGTAGCTTACCAGTACTAATCGGTCCATTGGCTTTATTCCTTCACATCGACATGCTCCACGAACCTACATGCCCGTTCCCTTCAGTTGTCATGGTTCGCTCGTTCCATCCATAGATTCACATTCACGAATCTTCCTGGTGGCGATGGCGAGGAGGAAACACCCGATCCCATTCCGAACTCGGCAGTTAAGCTCCTTTGCGCCGATGATACTTCGTCTCAAGACGCGGGAAAGTAGGACACTGCCAGGAAGTTTTTTATGATGGTTCACGGTCGTAGGCGTCACGCGGTCAATACCGCTGTGATGCCACGACCGGAAACCGGTTCACACCGAGGGAATCCGACGCTCATGAAAACCTTTACCCCCTCATCCAAAGACATCATCAATGATTGGATCCTCATCGACGCCAAGGACATGGTCCTGGGTCGTGTGGCCAGTCTGGCGGCCCATCGTCTGCGGGGCAAGCACAAACCGATCTTCGCTCCCCACATGGATGTTGGTGATGTTGTCGTGATCATCAATGCCGAAAAGGTCCGTTTGACCGGCTCCAAGATGGAAGACAAACGTTACTACCGTCACAGCGGTTATCCTGGTGGACTGAAAACCACCACTGCCGCCACGGTTCTGGGTGGCAAATATCCGCAGCGTGTGCTGCAAGCCGCCATCGTCGGCATGCTGCCCAAGAATGCCCTGGGACGCCAGCTCGGACGCAAACTTAAAATCTATTCCGGAGCCAATCATCCGCACGCGGGTCAAAAGCCCCTTGAAGTCACGATGGGTTGATGGCTCGCTTGACTGTTTAACGGGAAAATGGATCACAAACATGTCATTGACCAATGCCACGTATGCCACGGGAAGACGCAAGGAAGCCATCGCACGGGTTTGGATTCAGCCGGGTGCCGGCAAATTCATCATCAACAAAAGCGAAATCAATCAGTATTTTGATCGCGCCGGGCTGCGTATCATGGCCCGTCAGCCTTTTGTGGTGACCCAGACCGATGACCGTTTCGATGTCACGGTCAACATCTGCGGAGGCGGTGTTTCCGGTCAGGCGGGCGCCATCAAACACGGCGTCGCCCGTGCCCTGGTCGCCTACGATCCGGCCTTTCGTGCCGTCTTGAAAAAGGGTGGTTTCCTGACTCGCGACTCCCGTTCCGTGGAGCGCAAAAAATATGGACACCATAAGGCGCGCAAGAGCACACAATACTCGAAACGTTGATCGCTTGCCGGTCTGGAATATGGAAATAGGGTGGGGAGGCGTATTCGACGCCTCCCTTTTTTATTGGGCGATTTTTTATTGGAAAGTTGCCTGGAGTCGGCCATGACGTTTGATGTGGGCATCTTCGGGGCCAGTGGTTATACCGGAGGGGAGCTGGTCCGACTGTTGGCGCGTCATCCTGAGGCGCGCATCGCTTTTGTCACCTCGGAGCGTCATGCCGGACGCCCCCTGTCCGAGGTCTTCCCCCATTTGGGCGCCTTGCCGGAGTTGATCTGCCGTCCGCTGACCGACTTCACCGCATCGGCGGAGTGTGATGTGGCTTTTTGTGCCTTGCCGCATCTGACCTCCATGGATGCGGTCCCGGAGCTGTTGGATCGGGGCATGCGGGTGGTGGATCTCTCCGCCGATTTCCGACTGCACGATGCGGATCAGTTCCGGCAGTGGTACGGCGAAGAACATCGGGCCGCGGATCTGTTGGACGAGGCGGTCTATGGCCTGCCCGAACTGGGCATGCGCGATGCGATCCGTCAGGCCCAGCTCATCGCCAATCCCGGCTGTTACCCCACCTCGATCCTGTTGGCGCTGGCGCCCTTGTTGAAAGAAAACGCGGTGGAGCTCTCCTCGCTGGTGATCGACAGCAAATCCGGCGTCAGCGGCGCCGGGCGGTCTGCGGTTCAGGGGTCTCTGTATGCCGAAGTGGCGGAGGGGTTCCGCGCCTACAAGAGCGTCGGCCATCGTCATACCCCGGAGATCGAACAGGAGTTGAGCCGTCTGGCGGGGGTGCCGGTGCAGGTGCGTTTCGCGCCCCATCTGATCCCCCAAAGCAGAGGCATTCTGTCCACCTGTTACGTGCGGCCCCGGCTTCCCTTGATGGAAAAAGAGTGGCGGGATCTGTTGGCCTCCCACTATGAAGAAGAACCGTTTGTTCGGGTGCTGCCGGTGGGGCAGTTTCCCTCCACCCTTCAGGTGCGGGGTTCCAACCATGCGGTCCTGGCCGTGGCCTTGGATGAGCGTACCGGCTGGTTGATGGTGATGTCGGTGATTGACAATCTGGTCAAGGGAGCCTCTGGCCAGGCTGTGCAGAATATGAACCTCCTGATGGGGGTGGACGAATCGGCGGGTCTGGAGCAATTGCCGCTCTTTCCGTGACCGCCGATGGGGGTACCGGAGCGGTTTTGCTTGCCATGCGGGAAAAAGTCTGCTAACAAGCTTTACTTTCCGGTGGATTTCCGGTGTAGTCTGGGTATAGGAACCATTCAGAAGGAGTTTTCAAATGGCATTGATCATCAGTGAGGATTGCACGAACTGCGACGTGTGTTTGCCCGAGTGTCCCAACGAAGCGATTTCCGATGGGTCGGATGTGGATCGCGACATCTATTTCATCCATCCCGATCTGTGCACCGAGTGTGTGGGCGCTTTTGACGAACCCCAGTGCGTCGAAGTTTGTCCGGTGGAGTGCATCGAGCCGGATCCGGATCACGAAGAGTCCAAGGATGCCCTGCAAGCCAAATACGACGCCATTCACAACAGTTGATGGGGCGTTGTTGATGTTTGCCAAGCCGCCAAGAGCGGTGATGGCAAGTGTCGCGGGAGGGAGAAGGGGCGTATCTGGACTCAAGTGCGCCCCTTTTTTCATGAGGAACGATGGAATGGGTCAACCATACAGCCGTCGGGAGGGGTGACATGCCCCGCAGCATGACCGGATTCGCCAGTGGCGAGGCTTGGCTGGGTGAGATGCGTTTGGTCTGGCGCATCAAGTCGGTGAATCATCGTTTTTTGGATGTGGCCATGCGTCTGCCGGAAGGGTGCGACGCGCTGGAATTGCTGGCGGCCCGGCGGATCAAGGAACGGTTTGTCCGGGGGCATCTGGAGTGCGTGCTTGCCACGCATACGGATGGTCCTGTTTCCCGGAAGCTGGAAGTGGACGAGGCCCTGTTGGCGGCGGTGATGGATCTGGAGCAGCGGGTGCGCGTTCATCCCGATGGGGCCGGACGGGCGCCGATGGGCATGGATCGTCTGTTGGGCTGGCCGGGCATGGTGCGGGAGCGCCGGGGCGGGGAGATTCTGGAAACCGAGGCGGGTCACGAGGCGGTGTTGGCCTTGCTGGAGCAGACCTGTGACACCTTGGACCGGGCACGCGCCGAAGAGGGACAAGCCCTGGTGGTGGTGATGCAACATCTCTTGGAGGATTTGGCGGCGCGGGTGGCTGAGGTGGTATCCGCCATTCCCCGTGTGCGTCATGCCTTGGAGACGCGGTTGCGGGAGCGGGTGGTCGGGTTCATGGGTGCCGGGTCCGGGATGGACGAAGGATTGGCACGGGAGCTGGCTTATTTGTTCAACCGGATCGACATCGCCGAAGAGGCGGACCGTCTGGGGGTGCATATCCGTGAGATGGGAGCGCTGCTGGAGGGCGTCGAGCCGGTGGGATTGCGTTTGGATTTCTTGTGTCAGGAGTTGAACCGCGAAGCGAATACCTTGTGCTCCAAGGCCCAGGATCGGGAGTTGTCCCGGCTGGGGGTGGAACTCAAGGTGATTGTGGAACAATTACGGGAACAGGCGCGGAATCTGGAATGATGGAACACATGGATGCGGGCAAGGGATTCGTTTTGATTCTTTCCGCCCCTTCGGGCGCGGGCAAAAGCACCTTGGCGCGGGTGCTGATGGAACGTGGTCAGGGAATGCTGACTTCGGTTTCCACCACCACCCGGAGCCCCCGTCCGGGAGAACAAGAGGGCAAGGCCTATTTCTTCGTGGATGAGGCCACCTTCAAGGAACGGATCGCAGCCGGTGAATTTCTGGAGTGGGCGCATGTTTTCGGCAACCACTACGGCACCTCCCGGGGATTTGTCGAGGATGCGTTGCATCGCGGTCTGGTGGTGATGTTGGACATCGACTGGCAGGGCGCCCGGCAGGTGCGGGACAACATGGGGGGGGATGACGTGGTGAGTGTCTTCATCATGCCGCCATCCCGGGATCATCTGCGCAGCCGTTTGCAGTCGCGGGGACAGGATGCCCAGGAGGTGATCGAACGGCGTATGGCTGCGGCTGCCGCCGAGATGTCTCATTGGGATGAGTATGATTACATCGTCAACAACGATGATCTGGAGCGCGCCGGAGAGGAGTTGGCGGCCATCGTGAAGGCGGAGCGGTTGCGGCGTTCGCGGGTGGGACGGCCTCTGCGTGGCATTTTGGAAACATTTGGTTTGTGATCGGATGTTCAATCGAGTGGGTGGAGGGTTGAGAGCATGGCTCGGGTAACGGTGGAGGATTGTCTGAATCACGTTGGCAACCGGTTTGATCTGGTGATCATGGCGGCGAAGCGTGCGCGTCAATTGACGGCCGGTGGGGAGTCGGTGCTTCCCAGGGAGAATGACAAGAACACGGTTCTGGCGTTGCGTGAGATCGCGGCGGGAGTCCTCGACCTGGAAAAATTGATGGCCGAAGAGGAAAAATTGCTGGTTCAGGAGCCGGAGGAGGAGTTGCTGTTGGTTCCGGAAGAGACGTTGGCCATGGCCCGTTCCCTGGTTGGGGATGACGACGATTCCGGCGACGGCGACGAGGAAGAGGAAGATCTGGGAGAAGACGGCGACGAGGATCTGGATCTGTTGGCCACGGCCATGGATGTGTTGGGAGACGATGAGGATGATCTGGATCCGGATTCGGATGCGCGGGCCTTGATGGCCGAGGATATGCGCATTCCCGGTGTGGATGAGGAGCGGTATTCCGGGTTGGGATCGGTGGATGGTCTGATGATCGACGAGGATGACGGCTGATCGGATCGAATCCTGCCGCTTGACCCCTTGCGTGTGTTGGCGAGAAAGTGGGGGAAAAGGTGAACGTGGAACAGTGGGCGGTGTTGGTGGACCGGATTTTGGGGTATCATCCGGGCGCTGATCAGGCGCTGCTGGAGCGTTTGCGGCTATTTTTGGAGAGCGTATCGGATAAAGAGCAGTACGCCTGCCGGGTCGGAGAACTGGATACCCCCTTCGAGCCGCTGGCCGTGGCCGGAATTCTGGTGGATTTGCGTTTGGATGTGGCTTCGATTGCCGCCGGGTTGTTGGTGGACGCCGTGTCCGCCGGGTGGATGGGGCTGCAACAGGTCCGCGATGATTTCGGCGAGGATGTGGCGTTTCTGGTGGAGCGGGTCTCCCGCATCTCCTTGTTGCCCTCCCGGCCCAAGAATACCTCCCAGGCCGAAGAGTTCCGCAAGATGATCTTGTCCATGGCCAAGGACATCCGGGTCATCCTGGTGCGTTTGGCCATTTGTGTGTGGCGCATGCGGCATCTGGCCGCACGCGCTCCCGCCCCTTTGCCGGTTCCCCGTCAGGCCATACAAGACATCGTTGAAATCCAGGCCCCCATCGCTCATCGGTTGGGCATCTACTGGATCAAGAACGAACTGGAGGATCTGGCCTTTCGTCTGCTGGATTTCGATGCCTACGAGTCGTTGAAAAAAGAGGTACTGAAACGTCGCAAGGGCGGGGCCGACCTGGTGCAACAGGTGGTGGGACTGCTGAAAAAACATTTGCGCAAGCATGGCATCACCGGTCAAGTGTTGGGGCGGGAAAAGCATCTGTGGTCGATCCACCACAAGCTTTTGCAAAAGAACATCACCCTGGACGAGATGTACGACATCATCGGCTATCGGATCATCGTCAAGAAGAAGCCCGATTGTTACCGGGTGTTGGGCATGATTCACGGCGAATTCCCGCCGGTTCCCGGACGGTTCAAGGATTACATCGCCTTGCCGAAGAGCAACGGTTATCAATCGTTGCATACGGTGGTGATCGGTCCCTTCGGGGAGCGGATCGAGGTGCAGATTCGCAACGAAAAGATGCATCAGGTGGCCGAAAGCGGTGTCGCCGCCCACTGGACCTACAAGGAGCGGGGTGGGTTGGTGGAGCGCAAGCACGCCGGCACCACGGGTTACGAGTGGTTGCAGCGCATGCTGGAAAACCACAAGAAGGAAGACGACGTTGGCAAGTTTGTCGAAAACGTCAAGATCGATCTGTTTCCCAACGAGATTTATCTGTTCACTCCTGCCGGGGATGTGATCACGTTGCCGGTTGGGGCGACGCCGGTGGATTTCGCCTATGCGGTGCATTCGGAGGTGGGGGATCACTGTCAGGGGGCCAAGGTGAATGGTCGCATGGTGCCCTTGCATACCATGTTGCACACCGGCGATCAGGTGGTGATTCTCACCGCCAAGACCCAGCGGCCCAATGGGGCGTGGTTGCGGTTTGTGGTGACCTCCCGGGCTAAATATCGCATCAACCGTTGGCTCAAGGTGCAGGAGCGGGAACGGGATGTGGCGCTGGGTCGGGCGATGCTGGAGCGGGAAGTGCGCAAGGTGGGGCGTGGCGCGGGTCTGAGCGAAAAATTGATCCGCAAGGCCATGGAGGTGTTTCAACTGACGGACGAATCCGAATTGATGGCCCGGATCGCCCGTTCCCGGTTGTCGTCGATGCAGGTGGCGTTGGCGTTGTTTCCGCCGGCGGCTTTGGAGCGGGAGAAGGATGGCGCGGTTCCGTCCGTGGAGCGTCCTCCCGAGGAGGTACGCCTCAAGGCGTTGCCCGCCCGTACTGAAGTGCGGGCCGCTCGGTGTTGTGGTCCGGTGCCTGGGGATCCCATTGTCGGGATCATCACCACGGGTCGCGGGATCGTGATTCACGGGGTGGGGTGTCCCAATCTGGCCCCTTTGGTGGCCCAGCCGGAGCGTTGGATGGATGATCTGGTCTGGCCCGCCGAAAAGGATGCGCGGTATCGCACCCGGTTGCGGGTCATGGCCCGCAACCGGCGTGAAATCATTACCCTGGTCACTCAGGCGGTGACCGCCGCCAAGGGTGGAGTGGCCAGTGTGCATGTGTGGGACCGGGATCGGGATCCGTGTGTGCTGATCATGCTGGTGGAGGTTTCTGGCGTGGAGGAGTTGGATCAGGCCATGAACCATTTGCGGGCCTTGAAAGAGGTTTTCAACGTGGATCGGATCCGTGGAGGATAATGCCATGGGCAGTGTGCGTCAGGTGGTGGCGTGTGGTGGGGCGCCGGAAGCGATCGGGCCTTACAGTCAGGCGGTGCGCGTGGGGGAGTGGTTGTATCTTTCCGGACAGATTCCGTTGGATCCGGCTACCGGGCAAATGGTGGCGGGGGATGTGGTGTGTCAGATGGAACGGGTGATGGAAAGTGTGGGGGCCATCCTGGCCGCGGCGGGAGCGGGCTTTGGGGATGTGGTCAAAACCACCCTTTATCTGGTGGACTTGAATGATTTCGCGGCAGTGAATGGGGTGTATGCCCGTTATTTCCAGGTGCCGTTTCCGGCACGGGCCACGGTGGGAGTGGCGGCGTTGCCTCGGGGGGCGCGGGTGGAAATGGAGGCTGTGGTCTATCGGCCGGAGGGTGGGGGCTCATGAATCCCGGTGCCCGGTTGGGGGTGATCGGGTGGGTCGGGGTGTTGGGGTGTCTGTTGTGGGTCGGTGAGGGGTGGGCCGGACTGTTTTGTGTGACGGATTTTGCGGGTCGGCGTTGTTCCTACCCGGATGTGGAGTCCTGTCGGCGTGCGGCGGGTCGGCAGGGGGGATGCGAGCTGAATGTGGCGGAGATGGTCAAACCGATTGGTGGCGCTCCGTTTTGTCTGGTGGAAAGTTGGCGCACCCACTGTATTTATCCGGATCGGGTCTCCTGTGAGCAGCAGGCAGCCGTAACCCGCACGGTGTGTGTGGCTCATCCCAATCAAGGGAGCGTGGAGGAGAGTCCCGAGGTGCCTGCCGGCGCCCCCCGTGGTTCGGGCGGCGTGGGGGCCTCCGGATCCAGGCCGGTGGAAGGGTCATCCTCCTCCGGCGGTTATCTGTCGAGTCCGGGATATCAACCAGGGATCGAGAAGTGATGGGCAGAATCCGATTGTTGGGATGTTTGGTGGCGTTGCTGCTGGCCGGGTGTGCGGCTTCGGGAGTGGAGGGCATCTCTTCTGCGGGGGAAGCGGGACCGGTGCCGCAACAGGTGGTGGTTCCTGGTCGGGATTACAAGCTGATCTCGGAGTGTCTGTTCCGGAGATTGGTGGCCGATGGGCGTCAGGTGGATTTGTTGTTGTTCGGATGTGCCGGCAAGGCGGAGTTGGTCGGAGCGGTGGAGTCGATTCGGGTGCAGGCGGGGGGGGATGGGTCCGTGGTGGAGGGATCACAGAAAAACATGGCATTGATCATGGGCCATCTGGACCGCTGCGTCGGCGAACGTCCGGTGCGTAGAAACTATTGAAAACAAAGAGAGGGTCTGGGAGATTCATCTCCCAGGACTTTGACTTTAAAAAAATAAAACTATTAATTTAGAATCAAAATCCTGAAGAATGAATCCTTCAAATCTAATCTTTTTTCAATGAGTGGTCTGGTTACGGGGTTTTCAGAGGGATTTTGGGCAGTTGCAGGCAGCCTTTTTCCTCGAACAACTCCGTTGCCCGATCCGCCTCACGGGCCGAACGGAACGGTCCCCCGTACAGACAATTCATCACCGTCTGCCCGATTGCGTAATGACTCAACGTGGCCGGCCAACCTCTGGCCTTGATCCGCTCCTGTCGTCCTTCCACCTCCTTCAGGCTGGAAAAACACCCATACGCCACTACAAAATGGACCGGCTCTTCCTGCTGCGCCACGGTTGAGGCTGGAACCAGAGCCGGTTTGTTTGTGATCACACTGGCTGCAACCGGTTGTTGGGAGAGCACCTTTTTGGGGTGGATTTTCACCGTGGCTTGGCGGCTTGGCGGGGATTTTTTTTCGCTGCGGACAACCGTTTTTTTCTCGCTGGATCTTTTGAATGGGGTCGCTTTCGGTTCTTCCAACCGTGCCGGTTTTTCTTGCGGTTGGACTGTTTTTTCTGTCCGGTGGTCAGCCTGGTCCGGTTGGATGGCCGGCGGAGCCGGGGAGAGGGGCTCCGGAAGCGGGGATTGGGTGGTCACTCGGGCCGTTTGGGGTTCAACCGGCTGCGGAGCAACCGCCTGGGGAGGCTCCACCACCGCAGGGGGCGTTGGTTCGATGGAAGAGGTTGTGGTCGCCACAGACGAAGTGGTCGGCTCGATGGAAGATGTGGTGGTCGCTACAGACGAGGTGGTCGGCTCAATGATGGCTGAGGGGGCAACCGTGGACGGCATCTCCTGGTTGGCGACCAGGGTTGGCTTGTGCTGTGGTGCGGCGGGACGGGACATCTGAAACCACGTTTTCAGTCCATCGCCCCACATGGCCTGGGCCATACCAGAAAAAAGCAGCAGGGCCACGCCACCTTTCCACCAGCCTGAAAGTTCCCGGGACTTCCGGGTTGTGGAGACGCGCTCCTTTGGTTCCGTTTGTGTTGGCAACTCCAGCCTGGACACGGGAAAGGGGCTGATCTCCGGCTTGGGGATCGGTGCTGGCGCGGGTTTGGATTCGGGAGTCGGCTCGGGGGGTGGCGCGGGTTTGGATTCGGGAGTCGGCTCGGGCAGTGGCGCGGGTTTGGATTCGGGAGTCGGCTCGGGCAGTGGTGCGGGTACGGGTGTGGGAGTCGGCTCGGGTGTGGGAGTCAGATCGGGTGTGGGTACCGGCCCGGTTGCTGTCTCCGGCTCGGGAGCGGGCAGCAGAATGTCCGGCATGATCACGGGAAACGGTGGCGGTGGCAGGGATTCCGGACCAGTCACCGGCAGGGCGAGCAGGGCGGGGAGATCCATTTCGAGAGGCAGGTTTTCCGGTTCCGGGGGCAAGGGCGCGGGAACGAATGCGGGAGAGGCCACCGGTGGCGTCAGAATCTCGAAAACCGGCACAGGATCAACCGGCCAGGAGGGGGGCTGGCTTGTCGAAGCGGGAGCGGTCGTTTTCGCCGTGAGCAGCGGTGCCGCCACTGCGGGACGGGAGGCTTTGACCGCAGGTTGTTGTTGGGGAGGAGGTGGAGGATCAACCGGATCGGGTTGGGATCGGCTCGGCTCCTGATTCCAGTTGTTCCAGGGATAGGGCAGGGATTCGGCCTCCATCCGCCGGAGGCGCGTGGGTTGGCTGACCATGTCCCCGGAGCGGGTGGGCATCACCGCCGGTTCCCGGATGGAAGCAGGCAGCGTCCAGGGATTGATGCGGGTCTTGGGCGTTTTTTGGGTTGGGTTCACTGGATCTTGGTTGGATCATGGCTGAAGAGAAAAGCATCTTTGCCATGATTATAGAGACTTTCAAGGCCGGTGTCCATTTCCGACGCGCCACGAATCGAGGGAAATCCACAGGGTTCGGGATTGTTTTTCCCGGACCCTGTGGGTGTTGCGGCGACAATGGCAGCCGATCACGAGACCTTGACCTGAATCGCCCGGGGCTTGGCTTCTTCCCGCTTGGGCAGCATCACTTCCAGCACGCCGTTTTTGTAGGCGGCCTGGATGCCATTGACATCCGTGGTGTTGGGCAACTGGAACGACCGGCTGAAGCGACCATAGGCCCGTTCGACCCGATGGTAGTTGTCTTGATGCTTTTCATCTTCAAATTTCCGTTCTCCCGAGATGGTCAGACGGCCATTGTCCACGTTGACGCTGATGTCTTTTTGTTCCATGCCGGGCACGTCCGCCTTGATCAGAATGTGCTGTTCGTCTTCCCGGATGTCCACCCGCAGCGGCCATTGGGTCATCATGCCGCTGGATTCATCCAGATCCCGCTCGAACAGACGATTGATGTCGCTTTGGAGCGAACGGAAAGGACGGAAGGGATCGTAGTGGATTAAAGCGGCCATTTTTTGTCCTCCATGAGGGTTGCATTGATGGTTTCTGTTCTGATCGGATGACCAGTGGTGCCATTGTGATCATCAGGTAAGTGGCAGACAGAACGGATGCAAGGAGGAGACGTGAATTTTTTTAAAAGCAGGCGGATGGCTTGGACGGGAAATGATTCCACACAGCCCGAGCGCGAGGTCGGGCCATGTGGCGGGTCAGAACGAAACGCAAAAATAAAGCGGGGGCACCATCAGGGTTTGGTCTTGGTTTTCTCGATGAATTGCTGTACGTTCTTCTCAAGAAAGGATTTCAGCTCTTTCTGGCCGTGGGTGAGAATTTCCATGGCGCGCATGGTGTTGGTGCGCATATCCTTGGCCATTTCGGAGGCGATTTCGGTCTGGGCGGCCAGCAGATCTTTGGGGGATTTGGCACCGGCCAGTTGGTCGAGTTGACGGGCTCCGGAGGTGTTGAATTCTTCGATGGCATCCAGTTGATGCTTGGCCAATTCACGCACCGTGTTGTCGTTGATTTTTTGCAACTCGGTGATCGAATCGAGCATCAACCGGGTCATGTCGGTCATTTTTTTGGTGATTTTATCGCTATTCATGTCCGTGGCCTCGTTTGGATGGAGTTGGGTACGGTGGCAGTGCATGTTGGATTTTTCGTTTATGTTGCGATGCAACATGGATGAAAGATTAAATGGAATGGCTCCTGGCGTCAAGTATTTTTCGTGAGTCATCAAAAATTTTGTCCTCTGGTGGAACGACCCGTGGAGCTGGCGCATGAAGGGTGGTGGGCATGAAGAAATACCGGTGAATCTGGAGTTGCTCTCCAATGACAACCGGGTCGGCATGGTGCTGATGGTGGGCGGAATCATGCTGGGCGTGGCGGTCGGCGACCTGATGGGCTGGGGAACATTTTTTTCCGAGGATGGGTTTGGTGCGGTGCTGTTGCGTCCCCTGTTGCTGGCCATCGGGACGGTTCTGGTGCTGGCGGCGGTGCGGAGGCTGTTGACGCCGGGATGCAAACCATTGTTACGGATCAATTTTGGTGGCATCACCGATATGCGGTTGGTCAATGCGCCAATCCGTTGGTCATTTATCGTGGATGCCCAGCGTCCTCCGGGGATCCTGCGTTATCTGTTGCCCGGGGTGGTGCTGAAGCTGCATGCCGACTATGAACCCGCCGGCGTGGAAACCATCTGGTCCGGACTGTTGCACCTGACCTGTCGCTTGCGGGGCAAACACGTGCTGTTTTTGGAGTGCGGCACCCTGGATCACTCGCCGGAGGAGACCCTCACGGCGATTCAATCTCATTTGCGTGCCCGTCACAAGATGGGCGTCCGGCGCTAAAGCGGTTCCAGGGCCTGGATCAGCCGTTCCAGATCCTCCAGTCGGTGCGCGGCGCTCAACGACAGACGCAGCCGGGCGGTTCCCGCCGGAACCGTGGGGGGCCGGATGGCCATGGCCAGGATGGCGTGTTCGTCTTCCAGTCGTCGGCTGGTCTGAAGGGCGGTGGCGCTGTCACCCAGAATCACCGGAATGATCTGGCTGCGCGACGCGCCGGTGTTCAGCCCCAGATCGTTGAGCCGCTGGCGCAGGGTGTGGGCGTTGTCCAGCAGACGTTGACGGGAGGCTTGGAGCGTGGGCAGCAGTTCCAATGCGGCGTCCATGGCCCCGAGTACACCCGGGGGCAAGGCGGTGGAGTAGATCAATCCGGCGCAGTGGTGAATCAAAAAGTCCCGGATCTCCGCCGCGCAGGCCACGTAGGCGCCGAATCCCCCCAATCCCTTGCTGAAGGTGCCCAGGATCAGATCCACGGCTCCGGGACGGGTGGCGGCCAGTCCGAATCCGTCGGGACCGAAGACCCCGGTGGCGTGGGCTTCGTCCAGATACAAAAAGGCTCCGAAGCGTTCTTTCAACTGGATCAGTCCGTCCAGGTCCGCCGGGTCTCCATCCATGCTGAAGAGGCTTTCGGTGACGATGAATCGAATGCCGGGACGATGGGCGCGGGACTTGAGCAGAGATTCCAGATGGTTCAAGTCGTTGTGGCGGTAGCGGATCTGATGTACCCCGGCGGCGTGGCAACCGTGATGCAGACTGGCATGATTGAGTCGGTCGCAATAGACCTCCGGCGCGCCACCCAGCACCCGGGCATCCAGCAGCGCCGGCAGCACGGTGGCGTTGGCCTGAAAGCCGGCGTTGAATACCAGGGCGGCCCCGCTGCCTTTGCCGGCGGCCAGTTTGGCTTCGACCCGTTCAAAAGGCTCCAGATTGCCGCATACCAGTCGCGAGGCGGTGGCACCGCATCCCCATTGGGCGGTCCACTCCCGGGAGCGGGCGATCAGGGCCGGATGATTGGCCAACCCCAGATAGTTGTTGGACGAAAAATTGATCAGGGCGCGTCCCTGCTTGAGAATGCGGCCCTCCGGGACCGGCAGCATGGGAATCAGGGTACGGGTCTGGCCGGCGAGTGCCGCGTGCCGGGTGAAGGCCCGATAGGCGTCGTGGGGCGTGATGGTCACTCCGGCTCCTCGGGCAAGGGGATCCAGCGGCGGTTGATGTAGGCTTCCAGGGGCTGGAAACGGGATTTGTAGCGCATTTTGGGGCAGTCGGCGATCCAGTAACCCAGATAGACCCATTCCAGTTCCATCTGTCGGGCCAGTTCGATTTCCCACAAGATGGCCATGGTCCCGAGACTGCGGGCTCCTTCGTCCGGATCGTAAAAGGTGTAGACCGCCGACAGACTGTTGTTGAGCAGATCCACCACCGCGGTTTGCAGCAGTCGTCCTTTGAGTCGAAAATCGACGAACCGTACCGCGCACCAGTCGGAGTGGAAAAAATCCATGAACTCCTCGAACTGGGGTTCGGCCATGGGACCGTCTCCGTGACGGCTGTTCAGATAACGTCGGTACAAATCGAAGTGTTCCGCCGAAAAGGTGGGGCCGCCGGACTGGATGGTCAGATCCCGGTTGCGGCGGATCACCCGGCGCATGGCGCGACTGGTCTGGAATGGGGCCACCCGTACCCGTACCGGCACGCAGGCGGCGCATCCCGCGCACCAGGGGCGGTAGACCAGATTGCCGCTGCGTCGGAATCCGGTGGACAGCAGATACTCGAACCGTCCGATGTCCATGGGAAAGCCCGGACTGACATGTAGGGTATGGGCCACGGGATCCGGCAGATAACCGCAAGGATGGGGCGGACTCAACAGCAGTTCCAGGGTCTGGCGATCATCGGCCATGGGAGAGGCTCCGGTCATGCCTCGCCACCTTGCAATCCGTCCGGAAAGATCGCACCATGTTTTCTTTTTTTCAGAGGAAGGAGAATCATGTTCAAAGGAACCACCATACTGTCGGTGCGACGCGGCTCTTCCGTGGTCATGGCCGGAGACGGACAGGTGACCCTGGGGGCCATGGTGATCAAGGCCAATGCCCGCAAGGTCCGCTTTTTGAAAGAAGGGCATGCCCTGGCGGGATTCGCCGGTTCCACCGCGGACGCTTTTACCTTGTTCGAGCGTTTCGAGGCCAAGCTCGCCAAACACGGAGGCATCCTGACCCGGGCAGCCGTGGAGTTGGCCAAGGATTGGCGCACCGATCGCATGTTGCGTCGTCTGGAGGCCATGCTGGCCGTGGCCGATGCGTCGGCCAGCCTGCTGATCTCCGGGACCGGCGATGTGTTGGAGCCGGAAGAGGGAATTCTTGCCATCGGGTCAGGCTCTCCTTATGCGCTTTCAGCCGCACGTGCGTTGTTGCGTCACACCGATCTGTCGGCCCGGGAGATTGCCGAGCGTTCCATGGCGATCGCGTCCGAGATCTGTGTTTATACCAATTCAAACCTGATAATTGAAGAGTTGTAAATGTCCGAATTCACGCCGCGGGAGACTGTATCCGAACTGGACCGTTTCATCATCGGTCAGGATGACGCCAAACGGGCTGTGGCCATCGCCTTGCGCAACCGCTGGCGACGGCAGCGGTTGGATCCGGCCATGCGGGAGGAGGTCTATCCCAAGAATATTTTGATGATCGGTCCCACCGGGGTGGGCAAGACCGAAATCGCCCGGCGACTGGCCAAACTCTCCGACGCCCCTTTCCTCAAGGTGGAGGCCACCAAGTTCACCGAGGTGGGGTATGTGGGGCGGGATGTGGAGTCGATCATCCGGGATCTGACCGACATGGCGGTCAAGATGTCCCTGGAACGGGCCAAGCAGGAGGTGCGGCGGCAGGCCGAGGATGCGGCGGAGGATCGGGTGTTGGATGTCTTGCTGCCCACTCCTTCTCCCTCCGCTTACGCCTCCACGGATCTGCTTCCCCCCGGACCCGGGGACTCCGGCACCCGTCAGAAATTTCGCAAAATGTTGCGCGAAGGCAAACTGGACGAACGGGAGATCGAAATCGATCTGCGGGAAGCCCGCAACGGTCCCACGCTGGAGGTGTTCACCCCCCAGGGCATGGAGGGGATCAACATTCAGGAGATGCTGGGATCCGTGCTGGGGGGGATGCGTTCCACCCGGCGCAAGCTGACGGTCAAGGAAGCCTTCAAGCTGTTGGTGGACGAGGAGGCGGGCAAGCTGGTGGACAAGGACAAGGCCAAGCGCAGCGCCTTGGAGCGGGTCGAGCAGTCCGGGATCGTCTTTCTGGACGAGTTGGACAAGGTGTGCGCCCGCAACGGAGAGATGCGGGGCGGGGCGGATGTCTCCCGCGAAGGGGTGCAGCGTGATCTGTTGCCCCTGGTGGAAGGCACCACGGTGAGCACCAAACATGGCATGGTGAAGACCGATCATATTCTCTTCATCGCCTCCGGGGCGTTTCAGTTGGCCAAGCCTTCGGATCTGCTGCCGGAGTTGCAGGGGCGTCTGCCCATCCGGGTGGAGTTGAAGAGTCTGGGGGTGGAGGAGTTTTTGCGCATCCTCACCGAACCGGAGAACGCCTTGACCCGTCAATACGCCGCCTTGCTGGCCACCGAGGAGGTGGAGTTGGTGTTCGCCGAAGACGGGGTGCGGGCTTTGGCGGAGATTGCCGCCAAGGTCAACGAGACCACCGAAAATATCGGTGCCCGTCGGTTGCACACGGTCATGGAGAAGCTGCTGGACGAAATTTCCTTCACCGCCCCGGATCGTCATGGGGAGCGGCTGGTGATCGATGCGGCGTTTGTGCAGAAGCAATTGAAGGATCTGTCCGAAAACGAGGATCTTTCCCGCTATATCTTGTGAAATCCGGAGGGTGATCATGGAATTGCCATTCATCAAATGTCACGGATCGGGCAACGATTTTTTGCTGATCGACGAGATGGAAACCCCCTTGACCCTGGATGATGCGGGGCGGAGTGGATTGGTGGTGGCCATGTGTCGTCGGGATTCCGGGATCGGGGCGGACGGGGTGTTGTTTCATCAGGCGGCGCCGGGAGCCGATGCCCGCATGCGGATTTTCAACGCGGACGGCTCCGAGGCCCGGATGTGTGGCAATGGCATTCGCTGTCTGGGACGTTACACCCTGGAAAAGACCGGTCGTTCCGAGGTGGGGATCGCGGTGATGCAGGGGGTGTTGCGGGTGCGGCGGGTGGAGGATTTTTTCCCCGGCGTGGAGGCCTGTGAAACCGAAATCGGGCCGATTTCCCTGGATCCCGGTACCTTGCCCATGGTCTGGCCCGGCAGACAGGTGGTGGGAGAGATTTTGCCCGCGTTGTCGTCTACTTGGCGGTTCACGGCTCTTTCGGCGCCCAATCCCCACATCAGCGCGGTGGTGGAGGAGGTGGACCGGGAGGATCTGATATGGGTCGGGCGTCTGGCCAATGGGGATCATCCGTTGTTTCCCGATGGGGTCAATGTGAGCCTGCGCCGGGTGATGGGGGAGGATGCCCTGTTTGTGGCCACCTATGAGCGGGGGGTGGGGTGGACTCATTCCTGTGGCACGGCCATGACCGCTTCGACTTTCGCCGCCTGCCTGGATGGAACCTTCGCCTTTGGGCGTCCGGTGCGGGTGTTCAACGCCGGGGGGCAGGTGATCTGCACCGCGTTGTGGGGTGGCGAGGCGGGAGGCCATTCCGGGTTGCTGGCGGGCAATGCCACGTTCGAGTGGGATGGTCTGGTCCGGTTCGATATGAGCGATGCGGCCAATCCGTTGCGGCATGTGCGGCGTGTGCGGGACCGGGATGAGGAGATCCGGGCCTATGAGCGGTTCAAGGCGGCCTGCGCGACGGAAAACCATTGAAAAAAAAGAGGGGGTCTGGGGGATTCATCCCCCAGGACCTTTTTTTTAAAAAAATAACTTCACCACCAATCCTTTTCTTCAAAAACCATCTTTTCGCTTTTCTTTTGCTTCTTTCTTCCACTCCTCTCGGTCCGGGATTCCATCGCGGATCTTTTTCCGGAATATTATCTGATCAAGGTCAACCGTTTTGACAACATCGCCCGGGATACCCTGGACGAGTGGATCTGTTTTTTGAAGAACGCGGAGGTTCGGGACGAGTTCACGGCCCGTGGTTTGCGGGATGCCAAGTTGCATCTGGACCTGTTGCAACTGCCGGAATCGGAACGTTTGGCCTATGAATCCTACCAGGATGATCTTCATGATCAGGCCAGCATGGTGGAGTCCACTTACGGCATCGGCAAGCTGGAAGGGATCCAAATGGGCAAAGAGGCGGGCAAACAGGAAGGCAGACAGGCCGGAAAGGCCGAAACCCTGACGCAGTTGTTGCAGGCCCGGTTTGGCGTGCTGCCGGAATGGGTGCAGGAGTGGGTGAACGGGGCCACGGTGGAGGCGTTGGACCTCTGGATTGGTCGGATTTTTTTTTGGCGCAGGAGCGGTCCGAGGTGTTTCAGTAATCCGCCCAGTGCAGCAGCATGGCATCCAGCAGAGGGGTGCCCGCCGGGGTGAGACGGAGGTATTCCGCATCGACTTGCACCAGATCGTGTTTCAGCAGTGTGTCCATCTTGTCGCCGTAATGAGCCACGGGATCGCTGCCGGTGATCTGTCGATAGCGAGCGCGGCTCATGCCCTTTTGCAGGCGCATGCCCATCATCAGACACTCCAGGCCGGCTTCAGCGGAGTCTACCGGAAAGGGCGGCGCAAAGGATCCGGTGTGATATCCCGTCACGTCAGCCGGATTTTCCGTGCGCCAGGTTTGTCCTGTTGCGTCGGTCCACTTGCCGTGGGCCCCCGCGCCCAACCCCAGATAATCCCCGAACTCCCAGTAATTCAGATTGTGGCGACACTCCTGGCCTGGAAAGGCAAAATTGCTGATCTCATAGGGCAGATAGCCGTGATCCGACAGGAACCGGCGGGTGAACTGGAACAGGGCCAGGGCGTGTTCATCGTCCGGCAGGTGGAGTTGTCCCTGTTGGGCCAAACGGTGAAACGGGGTGTCGGGTTCCACCGTCAGGGCATAACAGGAAAGATGACCGATTCCCCACCGGCACGCCTCCTCCAACTCTTGTTGCCACTGCGACAGGGTGTGCCCGGGAGTGCCGTGAATCAGGTCCACGTTGATGCGGGGGAATCCGGCCTGGTGCAGCCCCTCCAAAGCGGTCAGGGCCATGGCCCGGTCGTGGGGGCGTCCCAGGAGCTTGAGGCGTTCGTCCGACAGGGCCTGCACCCCCAGACTGATCCGGTTGACGCCGGCTGCGCGCCAACCGGTGAGCTTGTCGGACAGGCAGGATTCGGGATTGGCTTCCAGGGTGATTTCGCAATCGGGTTCCAGGGGCCAGCACTGGCGCACGGCATCCAGAATGGCTTGAATCGAACCCGTCTGCAACATCGACGGGGTGCCGCCACCCAGAAAGATCGATCGCAACGGCCTGGAGTCGTGGGCCAGCCAGCCGCGCCTGTGGTGCAGTTCCTCCCCTAGGCGGGCTGTATAGCCGGTTTCGGAGACCGGCAGGCCGGGCACCGAATAAAAGTCACAATACGGACACTTGCGCACACAAAAGGGAATGTGGATGTAACAAGACAGTCCACAATCGGTCTGCAATCCTGTCACGATGCGGTCATCTCACCCAGAAAAGTCTTTCTTTGCATGGCGATCAGATCGCTGATTCCCTTGCCCGCCAGTGAGGCCATGGCATTGAAATCATTCAGGGTGAAGGGGGCTGTTTCGGCGGTGCCCTGGATTTCGATGAATTTCCCGCTGCCGGTCATCACGAAATTCATGTCGGTTTCGCACTCGAAATCTTCTTTGTAGTTGAGATCCAGCAGTGGCTCACCCTTCACCATGCCGCAACTGATCGCCGCCACAAAGTCGGTGATGGGCAAGGATTTGATCATGCCCTGTTTTTCCAGCCAGCGACAGGCATCCATGAAGGCGATGAAGCCTCCGGTGATGGAGGCGGTGCGGGTGCCGCCATCGGCCTGCACCACGTCGCAATCCACCCAGACGGTGCGTTTGCCCAGTTTGGTCAGGTCGGTCACGGCCCGCAACGACCGACCGATCAGACGTTGAATCTCCAGGGTGCGTCCACCCTGGCGACCCTGACTGGCCTCGCGGGTGGTGCGATCATGGGTGGCCCGGGGAATCATGCCATATTCAGCGGTGACCCAGCCGCGATTCTGGCCTTTCATCCAGCGGGGTTGCTGCTCTTCCACCGAAGCGGTGCAGATCACCCGTGTTTGCCCAAAACTGATCAGGCAGGATCCCTCGGCCCGATGGTTGAAAGGGCGAGAGATTGTGACAGCCCGCATTTCATCGGGCTGGCGTCCGTCGTGTCGGCTCATGAGGAGGTGCTTTCCAGGGGGTAAGTTGATGATGAGAAAAGAAAAGAGTATCTGGGAGTATTTGGTTTCAGCCAGAATCGATCATTGTAACACGCCCAGGAGGCCATCACAATCCTTGCATCCCAAACAAAAACACCTGGAGGAGTCGTTCCCCCAGGTGTTTTCAGTGAATGGCTGACACGCGGTCAGGTTTGGATCAGACCACGCCTTTTTTGGCGCCCAGTTGGATGGCGTTGCTCACCAGTTGATGCACACCGCCCACCACGTCCATGGAGATGCCGTACATCGGCAGCACTTTGGAGAACTGGGCTTTGCAGATGGCGCAGATCAACGCCATGAAATTGACCTTGTCGGATTCCATCACCCGTTTCAAGGCGGTGACACGGGGCAGAGCGCCGCGAATGCGCAGATCCATCAACTCGTCGGTCAGCAGGCCGCCACCGCCGCCGCAGCAGAAGGTTTTTTCGTGGATGGTGTCTTCGTCCATGTCCACGAAATGGTTGCAACTGGCCCGGATCAGATCCCGCGGAATCTCGAACTGTCCACCGGCTTTGGGACCCATGCGGGTGGCGCGGGCCACGTTGCAGGAGTCGTGGAAGGTGACCCGGTAGTTGTCGTTGGCCTCCTTGTCCAGGGACAAGGCTCCCCGTTGCAACAGGTCATGGGTGAACTCGCAGATGTGTTGCGGGGCGGGATAACGGGGATCGAGAAAATCCAAGGGTCCGTTGAGGGTGTTCCAGAAGGAATAAGCCACACGCCAGGCATGGCCGCACTCTCCCACCACCAGACGTTTGACCTTCAGATCCCGGGCCTGTTCCACCACCCGTTTGGCGATTTTTTTCTGATGTTCATACGAACCGATGAACATGCCGAAGTTGGCCGCCTCGGAGGCGTAGGAACTGATGGTGAAGGAAATGCCCGCCTGATGAAACACCTTGGCGTACCCCATCAAGGACTGGATGTGGGGTTCGCTGAAAAAGTCGGCGGAGGGGGCGACCAGCAATACATCCGCTCCGGGTTGATCCAGGGGCAGACGCACATCGTGACCGGTGCTGTCGAGGATTTCTTCTTCCAGGAATTCCAGGGTGCCTTTCAGGGCGGGCTTGGGAATGCCCAGATTGTTGCCGATCTGGTGAACCTTGCCGATGATCTCCACCGAATATTTGTGACCCACACCGATGGCGTTCATGATTTCCCGGGCCGCCATGGTGATTTCCGCCGTGTCGATGCCGAAGGGGCAAAAGACCGAGCAGCGACGGCACTGGGAACACTGATGGAAGTAGGTAAACCATTTTTGCAGCGTCTCTTCGTCGAAATCGACGGCGTTCACCAAACCGGGAAACATTTTGCCCGCGGGGGTGAAATAACGCCGATAGACGCTGCGCATCAGTTCGGCCCGCTGCACCGGCATGTTGTTGGCGTCCTGGGTACCGAGATAGTAGTGGCACTTGTCGGTACAGGCGCCGCACTTGACGCAGATGTCGAGATAGACCTGCAAGGAGCGGTATTTTTTCAACAACTCCCCGAGCTTTTCCACGCCCTTTTGCTGCCAGTTTTCCACCCGTTCCCCGGGGAATCCCATGGGCTCCATGTGCTTGGGCATGCCGGGATAGGGGGCGAGGTGGGCCATGGTTCCGGCTTTCAAGTCCGGTGTCTTGATGTCATCCGCGACCGGAGGAACGTGATATTCAGCCACGCGAGGACTCCTGATTAAGGGTTGTGATCATCTCGATGGGATCATTGCTGCTGGGTCGGAAAGGTGGCCCGGCGGGTCAATCCAGGGCTTTGGCCCATGGAGCGACGTGTCTTTTTTCCCTGGGGTTGTCCACCTGATTGCGGGTCGGGCTGAAGAACAGTCCACCGGCATGCATCAGCTTGCTGAAGGGGAAGATCACCAGCAACGCCCCGACCAGCAGCAAATGAAGCAGAAACATCACATCTCCGGCGGAATTCACGGGAGGCAGACCGGTCACGGAACTCCACATGGTCATGAGCTGAGTCTTGATGGCCACGATGTTGGGACGCAGCACAAAATCCATCAACAATCCGGAGAAGGCGATGCCCAACAACAAGAACAGGATGCCATAGTCGGCGCGGGAGGAGATGTAGCGCACCCGCTCGAACACCAGACGCCGCAGCAACAAGAACGCCAACGCCGCGGCCATGACCACACCGGCCACGATGCCGATGATTTGCAGCGGACCCACGAAGGCGGGCATGGGATCGACGAAGTAGCGGGCGTGACGGATCAGTACCACGGCCAGAGTGGCGTGAAAGGCCAGTCCACCGGCCCAGGCCAGCTTGTCGCTTTTGAAGAGGCTGTTGAAGAACACAACCTCGGTGACAAGCCGCCAGATCACACCCAAACGGGTGGTCGGGGCAGGGGTGGTGGGGATTTTCAGAGGGGCCGGAGAGCGTGCGTAGACGAAGATCCGGCTCAGAAATCCGATCAGAAAAATGGTCGCAACGAAATAGGCGAGGAAGGTCAACATCCGGCTTTTCCCATGTCATAAAAAGGGATGACGCGCGAAAAATGGTTGCCGATCCGTGGGATCGGCAACCATTTCGACCCCGCCCGAAAGCGAACTTCCGGGCGGATGGATGTCACGGAAGCAACAAGCCCGCGAAAATGGGGGATTACACGCACCCGGTCGGCTTGGGGAGTCCCGCGATTTTGCAGGCCTGCTTGGCGGGTCCGCCGGGATAAAGATCGTAAAGATATTTGGTGTTGCCTTTTTCTTTGCCCAGTTTTTTGCCGATGGCCTTGGTGAGGATACGGATCATCGGGGCGATTTTGTATTCATCATAGTATTCGCGCAGAAAATTGACCACTTCCCAATGGGATTCGGACATGTCCACGCCTTCAGTTTTGGCGAGGTAGCCGGCAACATCCTGGCTCCAGTCATTCAGATTGGCCAAATAGCCGTCCTCGTCGGTTTCATAGGTGCGGCCGTTCAGTTCAAAACTCGGCATGATTGCTTCTCCTCGTGTTGCGATGAAAGGGTGCGAAATATTTCGCAGACGTTTGATTCATGACCATTGGCCAACCGTTTGGCCCGCTGGTGCGCCCATGCGCCCCGTGAGTCGGACATCGTGCAGCCAAGCTTTGTTCCATGGCTCAACTCCCTCGTGTGTCACTTGGAACATTAGCATATCATAATTTTCCAAGACAGCAAGGCACATTCCCGTTCGGGTCGATTTTCGAGGGAGCCGATCAAGGACGATTCTGGGTGCGATCCTCCGGGAAAAAAATCTCTTTTGATTGACTTTCAGGGATTTGGCAACCAAAATCAACCCCAAATATTCACTCAACCCAAAATTTCCGTGGGAGGGAAGCTGGACGATGGAACTCAAGCATCACTTGTTTGTTTGCATGAATCAACGGCCTGCCGGTCATCCGCGTGGTTCCTGCGGCGGTTCCGGGGCCGGATCGGTGTTCGAGGCGCTGGGGGCGGAGATCGAAAAACGTGGCCTGTTTGCCCAGGTCATGGTGACGGGAACCTTTTGCATGGGGCCTTGCGACAAGGGACCGACGGTGGTGGTCTATCCGGACGGGGTCTGGTATGGGGGCGTCAAGCCCAAGGATGTGGCGGAGATTTTTGACGAACATCTGATCAAGGGTGAACCGGTGAAACGGTTGCGTTTCATGTAGTTTTTTTCCCGGGTGGGGAAAACAAAAGGGTGCCCCGGTGGTGCGACTGTCACGCAAACAGGCGGGTCGCCGGGGCACCGGAACGTCGGATGGTTTGTTCCACGCCGGATCGCGCCCTTGGTGAAATCAGGTACAGCGCGTGTGACCCGGATCCCTTCAGGACAGACCCAGTGTTCCATTTGTCGAGGATCGCTTCATGAATCGAACGCTCAAGCGGTGGCTCCAGTGGACGGTTGGCGTGTGTCTGGTGTTGTTGATCACACTGTTGACCGTTCCTGTATGGATGCATCCCAATCAATACCGGGCACCGATCATCTCTTTTGTGAAAGGACTCACCGGTCGCCAGTTGACGATTCAAGGCGACGTGCGGTTTGCCCTGTTTCCCAATCCGGAGTTGATTCTGCGGGATCTTGCCCTGGCGGATGACCCGGCGTTCGGTGCGGATCCCATGGCGCAGGCCCAGGCTCTGGAGGTCGGGGTGCGGTTGTTGCCCTTGTTGACCGGTCGTGTCGAAGTGGATCGGGCTGAAGTCAAGGGGCTGACCTTGCGGCTGGTGCGGGATGGTCAGGGGCGGTTCAACTGGGAGCAGAGCCTAGTTCCACAGGCGGGGCAGTCGGTGGACAACACCCGTGCGGCGGGCCTGCCGGAGTCGGCGGTGGATCGTTTGTTGTCTGTGTCGGCGGTGGGGGTCGAACTGACCGGCGCGACTTTGCTGTGGCAGGACCGTTTGAACCATGTGGATGGGCGTCTGGAGGGCGTCGAGTTGAAGACCGGTCCGATCCATCCGGGTCGTCCTGTGGCGGTGACTTCGGCGTTTCGTTTTGTCGAGGCGGCCAGCCGGCTCAACGGTCGCGCCGAGATGAAATATCAACTGCGGGTCGCTCCCGGTGGGCGGATGTGGATCGACGGGTTGGAACTCTCGGTCAACGCCGGGGTGCCGGGTCTGGGCATCCGGGAGGTCAAGAGTCGTTTCGCCGCCGATGTGGCTTTGGATTGGCGGGGATTGCGGGCTACGTGGAACCGGATGGATCTGGCGGTCAATCTGTGGTCGGATGCGGCCTGGGCCCGGGAGATGAATCTGGGCTTTCAGGGGCGCATGGACATGGATCTGACCAGTGGGCGGATGGTGGCGGCGAAGAGTCAATTGACCGTGGCCCTGAAGGCCAACGATTGGCCTCCGGCGGGTGTGCAGGCCCGTCTGGTGTCGGATTGGGTGGCGGATCCTCGGGATCTGTCCCTGGCGTTGGATGATTTGGCCTTCGAGGGGCCTGCGGGAGCAAAGGTCAAGGGGGCGCTGCGTTTGCGGGAGCGGTTGTCCGTGGTGGAAGGCAGTCTGATGGCCGAGCGATTTGATTTCCGGGCCTTGCTGATCGCTTTGGGGCGGACCGTGCCGACGAATACCGAAATGAAGTTTTGTTCCGGGGCCGAAGGCGAGGTGGATTTCGTCTGGAAGGATCGGGAGTTGACCGTCTCCCGGTTGGCGCTGGGACTGGATGGGAGCCGTGTGACCGGATCCATGGCGGTGGCCCTGGCGGGGCCGGCGGTGCGTTTCGATTGGGAACTGGATACCTTGGCTTTGGAGCGGTTGCGGTCTTTGTTGCCGGATCGTGGTGTTGCCGGGGTGGTGATGACCAGCGGCAAGGCGGTGCGGGGCGAGGAGCGGACGGAGGCGGTTGCGGGGCGTTGGCCCTGGTCGTGGTTGAGTCGTGACCTGGTGATCGATGGGCGGTTGCATGCGGGAGAGGTGACTTTGGCCGGGGGGCGGTTTGCGGATCTTTCCATGGTGCTGGAGGCCAGGGATGGGGTGATGCGTCTGGATCCTCTCTCCTGGTCTGCTTACGGGGGGCGCATGGCGGCCCGGGCTGTGGTGGACAACCGGGGTGACGAGCCGCAGGTGGTGGTGGATCATGCCCTGGAGGGGGTGAATCTGGGACCTTTGTTCCAGGAGTGGGGCGGGTGGAGCGGTTTGGACGGGGTGGGGGCGTGGATGGTGCATCTGGAGGCCCAGGGGAGTACCCGGGAGGCCTTGACCCGTTCGGCCCGTGGTCAGGCGCAGTTGCGGGTGAACGATGGGGTGGTATCCGGCATGAATGTGGTGGGCAGGATTCGTCATGCCCATGCCTTGTTCAGCCGTTCTCCATTGCCGACTGCAGGGGCGGAGGAGACGGTTTTTTCCACGGTGACCGCCACGGCGGAGATGCGTGACGGTGTGTTGGTCAACGCGGATCTGGAGGCCATGGGGTCGGCCTTGCGGGTGTTTGGCGCCGGACAGGTGGATTTCGTCAAGCGGGGGATCGATTATCAGTTGCAAGCCGATGTGGTGCCTGCCTTGCAGGGGGTGGCATCGGATGTCGAGCGGTATCAGGGGGTGACGTTGCCGTTGTCGTTGCGGGTTCCTTGGGACGGGGTGAAGCGTTTCGAGGCGGGTGTGCCGGAGTTTCCCCGTGGGGGGACGGTCTTGTTGCGTGAGGATGACAAGCAAGGTTCATGATGCGTGTTGACTGTGAGGAACGCATGGAATGGGGGATGGGTGTGATGGGTGGACGGGTGGTGCCATGACGTTGCCATTGATCGACATTATTGCCGGAGCGCGACCCAATTTCATGAAGATCGCGCCGATCATTCATGCCTTGTTGGCCAGGGCGGAGTCGGAGCGGCGTTTGGGGTTTCGTTTGATTCATACCGGGCAGCATTATGATGCGCGCATGTCCGGGGAATTTTTTACCCAGTTGAACATTCCCGCACCGGAGGTCAATCTGGAGGTGGGGTCCGGCACTCAAGCCGAGCAGACGGCGGCCATCATGATCCGGTATGAACGGGTGTTGTCGGAGCGTCCGTCGGTGTTGTGTGTGGTGGTGGGGGATGTCACCTCCACCATGGCCTGTGCGATTGTGGCGCAGAAGTTGGGCATTCCGGTGGCGCATGTGGAGGGGGGGATTCGTTCCGGGGATTGGACCATGCCGGAGGAGATCAATCGCATGGTCACGGATGCCATCACCAATCATTTTTTTACCACCAGTCGGGTGGCCAACGACAATTTGCGGCGTTTGGGGGTGGAGGAGTCGCGGATTTTTTTTGTGGGCAACACCATGATTGATACGTTGCTGGCCAATCTGTCCCGGTTGCGGCCTCCGGTATTTTGGGAGGAGTGGGGGTTGGCATCCGGGGGATATTTTCTGTTGACGTTGCATCGTCCGGCCAATGTGGATGGTGAGGTACAATTGGGGCGTTTGCTGCGGGCTGTCGGGGAGGCGGTACGTGGCATGATGGTGATTTTTCCGGTGCATCCCCGCACGGCCAGGAATTTGGCGGGGTTGAGTGGTTTGCCGGAGAATGTGCGTTTTGTGGATCCTCAGCCGTATTTGGAGTTCAATTATCTGGCCCGTCATGCCCGGGCTGTGATTACCGATTCGGGGGGGATTACCGAGGAGACCACGGTGATGGGGGTGCCGTGCATGACTTTGAGGGATACCACGGAGCGGCCTGAAACGGTGACGGTGGGGACCAATCGGTTGTTGGGGACCGATCCGGACCGGATCAAGCCGGCGATGGATGTGTTGTTTGCCGGGGCGTGGCAGCAGGGGGGCATTCCGGAGTTGTGGGATGGTGGGACCGGGGAGCGGATTGTGGGGATTTTGGAGGGGTTGTATGGTAGGGGCGGCGATTGATCACTCTTGAAAATAAAGAGCGGGTCTGGGAGATGAATTTCTAAGACCCGCTCTTTATTTTATATGGTTTTTATATCGTTCAATGGTTGGAGCGTGATCAGCCGTCGCCGAGAATTTTTTCCAGATGCTGCCACAATTCGGCCACCCCATCCCCATTGAGGGACGAAACCGCCACCGGAGGCGCCATGGCCAAACGGGTGGACTCACGGATCTGCCCGGCAAGCGTCATCAACGCCTGACGCCGGGGATTGGCCTTGAGCTTGTCGATTTTGGTGGCCACCGGCAAAAAACCAATGCCCCGTTCCTCCAAATAGGCGATCAACTCCAGATCGGAATCCAATAATCCACGACGGGGATCCAAAAGCAGAATGACTCCACGCAACGAACGCCGCTCGTTGAAATAGGCCTCGGCCACCCGATCCCACACCAAACGTTGATTGCGCCCCACCTCGGCGAAACCGTATCCGGGCAGATCGACAAAACGACCCTGAGTGCCAACCAGAAAAAAATTGATCTCCCGGGTTCTTCCCGGGGTGCGACTGACGCGGGCCAGATTGCGCCGATTGAGCAACCGGTTCAAAATCGAGGACTTGCCCACATTGGAACGACCGGCGAAAGCCACTTCGGGCAGATCGTCCGGCGGAAATTGCTGACGCGACACCGCACCGGCAATGAATTGCGACGACAGACCGGCGTGAATCGGAGTGGATGTTTGCATGGCGTGACTGGCTCCTCACAGGGCCGTTGGACTATCATCAAGAGGAATTTCACCACCCTTTATGCAAGAGAACGTCAAGGAATGCAAACCCGCGATCCACTGACCACCCTTTTCGCCATCCGGGAAACCGGTCGGCCTCCCCTGATTCTGGCCCCCATGGCCGGTGTGACCGATGCCCCGTTTCGCGCTTTGGCCAGCCGGTTCGGAGCGGATTTGACCGTATCGGAAATGATCGCCTCCCAGGCCATGATCCGAGGCATCGCCCGCTGCCTCAAACAGTCGGCGAGCGGCGATCCGGAAACCACTCTGGCGGTGCAGATCGCCGGAGCCGATCCCGCGGCCATGGCCCAGGCCGCCCGCATGCAGGTGGATCTGGGAGCGGAGATGATCGATATCAACATGGGCTGCCCGGTGCGCAAGATCGTCGGCACCGGAGCGGGAGCCGCCTTGCTGCGGGATGAGTCCCTGGCGGGCCGGATCATGGAATCCGTCGCCCGGGCCGTGTCGGTGCCGGTGACGGTCAAGATCCGCCTTGGCTGGGATCACCACACCCGCAATGGCGTGACCATGGCCCGCATCGCCGAATCCGCGGGTATGCGCGCCATCGCGATCCATGGCCGCACCCGGGCGCAGATGTACTCCGGTGTGGCGGACTGGGAGGCCATTGGGGAGATCAAGAGTCATATCCGGATCCCGGTCATCGGCAATGGAGACATCACCTCCCCGGAACAGGCGCGGGAACTTTGGCATAAAAGCGGAGTCGATGGACTCATGATCGGGCGGGCCGCGCTGGGGCGTCCCTGGATCTTCCGGGAGATCGGCCATTTTCTGGCCACGGGACAGACCCTGGAGCCTTTGCCGTTGTCGGAACGTGGAGCCGTGATTGTTGACCATTTTCATGCGATGATCGCCCATCACGGTCCCAGGACCGGACATCTGTTGGCCCGCAAGCATCTGGGCTGGTTCACGCGGGGCTTTCCGGGTGGAGCGGCGTTTCGGGATCGGATCAATCACGCTCCCCATTCAGAGGCGGCACTGGAAATGTTGGACGCATTCCTCGATACCACATTGGCATCACGGGCGGCATGACCACTTTGACGCGCGATCTGTTTTTTTCCCCGGCCACCCTTTGGGATCATCTGACCCTGGGGGTGGTGGGCGTGGACGCTTCCGGCGTGGTGCGTGTGGTCAACGACGCCGCCGAAAAGCTATTCGGAAAACCCCGTGGCCGCTTGATCGGTCAGGAGTTGGAGAGCTTGTTGCCCGGTCATCCGGTGGCCATGGATCTATTGACCCGTGCACGGGCGTTGCTCATGCCCTGTCGCATCCGCGACGCCCGCCTCACCCCCTCCCCGGAACGGATGGTGGCGGTGGCCCTGACCGCCGTGCCCCTGCTCTCCCCGGATGGGGCCTGGATGGGGGCCATGCTGCAAATGGAGGAACTGGGCAGCACCGTGCGCATCGAAGAGGGCAAACGCATCCACGATGCCTTGGACTCGTTGGGAGATCTGGCCATGACCGTGGCCCACGAGGTGAAAAATCCCCTGGCGGGCATTCGTGGCGCCGCGCAACTCTTGGAAGGCCGGGCCACAGGGCCGGACGCCGATTGCGTGGAGTTGATCCGTACCGAGGTGGATCGGGTCAGCCGACTCCTGGATGACCTGCTGGGACTGGCGGAAAAACAGTTGTTGCGGGAACGGGATCTGAACATTCACGAAATTCTCGATCATGTGGCCCGGGTGTGCGTCAGTTCCGGAGAGCGGCCCGCCCCGCAATCGGATTACGACCCCTCGTTGCCGCCGGTGCGGGGGGATCGGGATCAGTTGATCCAACTGTTCTTGAATCTGGTGAAAAATGCCATGCAGGCCGCCGGAGCCGAGGGACGGGTGCGGCTGGTGACCCGTTTTTCCCAGAGAACCCGCATGGAACAGGGCCGCCGTCGCCGTCACATCGAAGTCGAGGTGCGGGATAACGGATCCGGAGTGCCGGAAGAGATGCGTCAACGGATCTTTTTGCCCCTGGTCTCCACCAAGGCGAGCGGCACCGGGTTGGGATTGTCGATCTGCCAGAAGATCGTCCAGGCCCATGGCGGCCAACTCGAAATGGAAAGCATGCCCGGCAACACCATTTTCCGGGTACTTTTACCGGTGGGATCCCCATGAGTGCAACCCGGACCATCCTGGTGGCCGATGACGACCGGGCCATCCGTTTTGTGTTGGAACAGGCTTTGGTGCGGGCCGGATTTCTGGTGCGCTGTTTCGATTCCGGCCGGGCGTTGCTGGATTACGCGTCCGGCGGGGCCGGGGATCTGGTGATCACCGATATCATGATGCCCGGTGGCTCGGGTCTGGACATCATGAAGACCCTCAAATCCAGTCGCCCCTGGCTGCCGGTGATCGTGATCACGGCGCAAAGCACCCTGCGACATGCGGTGCAGGCCTTCGAGGGGGGAGCGTTCGAGTATCTGGCCAAACCGTTCGATATCCATCAGGTGGTGGAGCTGGTCCAGCGGGCCTTGGAACAGACTCAGCGGGTCACGCCACGGGATCGGGATCCGGCCCACGAGATGGACCGCTTTGGTGGAGTGATCGGGGCTTCGCGGGCCATGCAGGAGTTGTTCCGCACCATCGGACGGCTGGCCAACTCGGACATGACGGTGTTGATTCATGGCGAGTCGGGCACGGGCAAGGAGTTGATCGCCCGGGCGGTGCATGCCAACAGTCCCCGGCGTAACGGCCCGTTCATCGCGGTGAACATGGCGGCCATTCCCGCCAATCTGATCGAAAGCGAATTGTTCGGGCATGAGAAGGGAGCTTTCACCGGCGCCATCGCCCGTCATGTGGGCCACTTCGAGCGGGCCCGGGATGGGGCGTTGCTGCTTGACGAGATCGGCGACATGCCCCTGGAGGCCCAAACCCGGCTGTTGCGGGTGTTGCAGAACGGCGCCTTCACCCGGGTGGGAGGCGCGGAGACCCTGCGGGCCGATGTGCGCATCATTGCCGCCACCCATCAGAATCTGCCGGCGGCCATTATTGCCGGACGGTTTCGCGAGGATCTGTTCCACCGGTTGAACGTCACGCCGTTGCATGTGCCTTCGTTGCGCTCCCGGGTGGAGGATATTCCGGTGCTGGCGGAATTTTTTCTGGCCCGCGCCGCCCGTCAGATGAACGCCCCCCCCAAACGCTTCACCCCGGAAAGCCTGGAACAGCTCATGGCCTACGACTGGCCGGGCAATGTGCGGGAACTGGAAAACCTGATCTATCGGCTCATGGCCCTGACCCCGGGGGTGCTGATCCATCCGGAATATCTGCAACTGCCGGTTGCGGGGAGCAAGGGCGTGGTGGGGACCGGAGCGTCCATGTCCGCGCCATCCGGAGCGGAATCGGGGTCCGGAGGGGCGGTTTCCCTGGAAGATGCGGTGGATCGGGCCATCAGTCGTTATTTGGTTTCACTGGCTGGCCGGGAGCCGGATGATTTGTACGACGCCATCATGGGTCAGGTGGAACGTCTTCTTTTGGAACGGGTTTTGCGCGAAACCCGGGGCAATCAGGTCAAAGCGGCCCGCATGCTCGGGATCAATCGCAATACCCTGCGCAAAAAAATTCAAGAAGCCCGGCTGGGAAACCAGGATATCGACGATCGAATCCTTGACACAGAGGCCGAGGCTTTTTAGGATGCACTGCACACAAGGCAGACAGGAATGAATCCAACCCCGTCGGAGTCCGACTCCGACTCCGAAACCCCTCCATCCCCACCACCCGTTGCACCCCACGGGTTGGGAATGGCCATGCGCATGAGTACCGAACTGGTCTCTGCGGTTTTTGTGGGCGGGGGGATCGGTTATCTGTTGGATTACTGGCTCGGAACCAATCCGTGGTTGACCCTGGTGTTTTTTTTCTTCGGGTTGGCTGCCGGGTTTCGTGACATGTACCGTTTTGCAATGCAGAGTACCCCAGGTCGGAAGGGGGGTGAAGGAGACGGTTCGCCGCTCCGTCGTCCCAAGGAACCACGCTGAAGTCAAAGAGGCCGGAGACCGGAATTGCTCATGGATGTTTCCTTCATCGCCGCCGCGCATGCCGAGACCGCACACAACGTGGCGACTGCGGCTCCGAAAATGGATCCATTGCACCACTTCCAGGTGGTGAATTACATCAAGATCGCGCCCTTCGGTTTTGACATTTCCATTTCCAATTCAGTGTTGTGGATGTGGATCGTCGTCGCGGTGGTCTACGGGCTGTTCCGTCTGGCGATGCGTCATCCCACCCTGGTGCCGGGACGGCTGCAAAGCGTGGCCGAGGCCGGATACCTGTTCGTGGAGACCATGATCAACGAAATCATCGGTCACGAAGGCAAAAAGTTCTTTCCGATCATTTTCACCCTGTTTTTCTTTGTCCTGTTTTGCAACTGGACCGGTCTGATCCCCGGATCCTTCACCGTCACCTCCCAGTTGATCGTCACCGGGACGCTGGCCTTGGGGATTTTCGGGTTTAGCATTGTGCTCGGGGCGTATCATCATGGCTGGAAATTCCTGGGCTTTTTTGTTCCCCATGGCCTGCCGCCGGCCCTGCTGCCGTTGATGGTGCCCATTGAGATCATCTCCTTTCTGGCCCGTCCGATTTCCCTGTCGGTGCGTCTGTTCGCCAACATGACCGCCGGTCACACGGTGCTGGGGGTGTTGTTCTTCTTCACCGCCACCATGGCTTGGTTCGGCGCCTGGTTGCCGTTCGGCTTCACGGTGGTGTTCACGGGCATGGAAATTTTCATCGGTTTCATCCAGGCCTACATCTTTACCATTCTGACGTGTGTTTACATCAACGATTCGCTGCATATGCACTGATCGCGAATGTGATGTTTTTTTGTCCCTGGGACTTGGTTTTATTTCGTTTGCATGAGGAGAGACAAAAAATTATGGAAAGCCTTCCCGCCTCTTTCATCGGAATGGGTTTGGCCGCCACGGGGTTGGGTGGCGCTGGCATTGGGTTGGGGTACATGTTTGGCAAGGCCATCGAGGCTTTCGCCCGGCAGCCGAGTGCCGAAGGTCAGTTGGCCAAATATGTGTGGATTGGGGCCGCGTTCGTGGAAGCCATCGCCTTGTATGGTCTGGTTCTGGCCTTCATCATCATGGGTAAAGGCTGATGATTGCCTCCGCGCATGCCTCGGCGGGGGGCGCCGCTGCGTCGTCGGGCTTGCCGCAATTCGAGCCCAGTGTTTTCGGGTCCCAGATTTTCTGGACCGTGGTCTCGTTTTTTCTGTTGATGCTGTTGCTCAAGAAGTATGTTCTGCCAGCGATCATCAATATTCTGGACAGTCGTGCCAGTCGCATCTCGGATGATCTGCAAAAAGCCGAACAGGCCCGCAAGGAAGGAGAGCGGTTGCTGACCAACTATCAAGGACAGTTGGTCGCCGCCCGTCAAATGGCTGCCCAGACTCTGGAAGAGGCGCGTCAGGAAGCCATTCGTCACCGTGAGCAGGCTTTGGAAGATCTCAACAAGGAACTGGGCAAAAAGAAAAATGCCGCCCTGGTGGAGATCGAACAGGCCAAACACAAGGCCATGGAAGAAGTGCGCAATGCTGCTGTGGAGTTGTCCATGCTGGTGGCCGAGAAGTTGATCGTCAAGTCGATCAAGGTCGAGGATGCCAATCGCATGGTGCAAGAGGCTGTGAAGCAGCTTGGTGAGGGGGGGGAGACCAGGTTGCATTGAGCTTTTCCCATCGGGAGGTTACGATCTGCCCGTCCTTTGGGCGGTCAGTCGTCTCCCGAATGGGGAAAGATTTTGGTTTGCAAGGTTGGGTGTGGTTTTTGGCAGGTTGACCGCTACCGTCTGGTACGGTTTCTTTGGGCTGGTTCCGCGTTGTCTTCTTTGGGGTTTCTCGCCCCTGTCTCGCAGTTCTTCAGGTTTCCGGGTATCCACTTTAAAGACTAAGGATTCTGGATGAACCGGTTGTAAAAAATCTATTTATGAACATTTGTTTGTCGGTCCGTTCCTGGCCTTTTCCGGGTATCGTGTGCCAATGGATTGGCTTGTAAATTGCTTCATTCGGAGAAGAACTCCTGCGACCACCGTTCGCGGGGGTCAATGTTTTGTCTTCTCCAGAGGAAAAAGGCATCCCATGGACCGTCACGAACCCATCGATTCCAAGGATTTAACGGCCTTCAGAAGCCCGACGATGGCAAGCCACGCCCGACGAACCGGCTTGATCCTTCTCGGTTGTCTCCTGCTTGCGGCCTGTGAGCCTGCATCACACATCAGGCAGTCCAGGGACCATTTTCTGCAACCGACCAATCCCGAGGTGGATATCTCCTCTGGCCCGTCTCCCAAAAAGGACGGAGCGCCACTGGCCAGTCTGACGGATTCTTCCAGTCCCGAAGAGGTCTATACCATCACCGTCACGGAAATGCCGGTGCGTGATCTGCTGTTTGCTTTGGCCCGGGATGCCAACAAAAATATTGACGTTTACCCTGGCATCCAGGGTCGGGTCACGTTGAGCGCCATCGATCAGCCTTTGAGCAAGATTCTCGATCGTGTGGCCAAGCAGGTGGCCATCCGCTACGAAATCCAGGACAAAACCATCGTCGTGACGCCGGATTTGCCCTTCTTGAAGATCTATCAGGTGGATTATCTGGGGATCGAGCGGGAGTTGGTCAGCACCAACAAGTTGTCCACCCATCTGTCCACCTCCAAAGGCAATACCCTGTCCAACCCCCTGACCGGGGCGGATAACAACCAGTCCAACAGCACCTTGACCACGGCTTCCAGCAGCAAGTTCTGGAAAACCATCACCCAGAACATCCAGGCGATTCTGGGCGCGGATGTGGGCATCGAGTTCCAGTCTGCGCAGGAACCGGGATTGCCCACCGGCGCCCCGGGTGCTGCTGGCATCGGGGCGGGGGGGCTGGGGGCTGCCGCGGCCGGATTGCCCTCGGGTGGTGGTCTGGGCGGCCTCAACGGCATTATGCCGCCTCAAGGCGGGGTCGGTCCCGTTGGGGTCGGAGCGGTTCCCGGCAGGGGCGCGGAGAACAAGGGTGGATCCTCCAAGCCGGGTCTGGTTTCGGTCAACACCGAAGCCGGCGTCATGAGCATCGTGGCCACAGCCCAGCAGCACACCCGGATTCAAGAGTATCTGGACAGCGTGTTGGAAAATGTTCATCGTCAGGTGCTCATCGAGTCCACGGTGGTGGAGGTGGAGCTGTCGGATCGTTTCCAGGAGGGTGTGGACTGGGATCTGATCTTCAACCGCTCTGCGGGTGTGATCCTGAAAAGTGCTTTTTCCGAAAGCGCCGGCGCCTTGAACGCTGCCAGCCGTACCGCTCAGGGCACCTTGAACTATTTCACGCTGGGTCACACCGGCGGTCCGGATGGCAATGGGAGAACCGACAAGGGACCCGTGAACGCCACCATCAAGCTTCTGGAGACCTTTGGTAACGCCAAAATTTTGTCGAGTCCCAAGATCATGGCGCTCAACAATCAGCCTGCCATCCTGAAGGTGGTCAAGAACAGCGTCTTCTTCACTCTGAAATCCAGTACCGGCAACAACAACACGGGCAATACTACCACCACGGGCACCGTGGCCTCGCAACCGGTGTTCGATACCGAAATCCACACGGTTCCGGTGGGACTGGTGATGACCGTCACGCCGCAAATCTCCAAGGAGGGGATTGTCAGTCTCAACGTGCGGCCCACCATCTCCCGCATCAGCCGTTGGGTCTCCGATCCCAACCCGGCCCTGGTGGCCGGCAACCTTCAGACCGGTCTGACCGACTCCATCAACAACGCCATTCCCGAGATCGAGGTCAAGGAGATGGAAACCATGATGCGGGTACACAGCGGTCAGGTGGCGGTCATGGGTGGCTTGATGCAGGATTCCATCAGCAACGGCTCGGCGGGTGTGCCGATGCTTTCCAGACTGCCGGGTGGCCTGGGTGCCTTGTTCAGCCATCAGGACCAGGGGGTGAGCAAAAGCGAATTGGTGATCTTCTTGCGACCGGTTGTCATGACCCATGGCAGACCCAAAGAGCAGGTGGTCGAACGGCCCCGGGATCTGCCCAGGGAGTCCCAGCCCGCTGCGGCTCAACCGGCCCAGATCCAGGCCCAGCCCGCCCAGTCCGCCGCTGCGGCCCAACCGGCCCAGCCTGCCGCTGCGGCCAAGCCTGCCACCGCCCCTGAAAAAAGTGGCGCCGGTAAACCGGTCAACACCAGCGGTGAGAAGGCTAAACCCGCCGGAGAGCGTCCTGCCAAGGGGAATGAAGCCCGTACCACACCTCCGGTGGAAACGCCGGCTCCGGCTTCCGCTCCGACCAGCGCCGCCGCGACTCCTGCCCAGCCGCCGGCCTCTACCGCCGCCGCCGCCCAGGGGTCAGCCCCGGTCCCGGCCTCGGCCCCGGCGGCAGGGGGGAACGCCACTCCGGCTCCGGCCTCGGCCCCGCCCATCCAGACTCCGGCCTCGGCTCCGCCGACTCCTGCCCCGGCAGCGCCTCCGGCCCAGACCTCGGCCCCCCAGTCCAGAGGCAATGCGGCCAACGCCATGGCGGTAGGCTCTTATCTGGACTTCACCTCTCCGGAAGGACAGGCCAACATGTCGGGGACTGCCGCCTATCCGGCCTTTTCCGGCGGCGTGCCCCAGCATCAGGGGTTTCCTGTCACCGGTGCCCCCCAGCCCGAGGCACCCCAGCGTTCGCCTGCGGAGCAACCCACGGCTTCAGGCCTGTCCCAGGAATCCAGAATGTAACCGCTTGATCGCGGACCACCAGGCGTGGGACGTGACACCGTGTTTCAAGCCGTCCCTTGTGGACGGCTTTTTTTTGGAGGCAGGTCAATGGTCGTGAATGGCGCGATGCGTGTCCGGATTGATATCGGCCCATGCGGGGATCCCGGTTAGGGATGGTTACGATTTTTTACCGGATATTAATAGGATTTCTTGCAAAATTCGGTATACTGTAAACTTGGTGTGTTTCGCTTGCGCATGCGGAACCATGATTGCGTCCATTTCCTTGCAAGGGATTTTCACGATCCATGGGCAATCTTCTTCGGAATAAACGGTTGGTGGCGATAGTGGCCCTTGTGGTCCTGGTAGGCGTGGGCGGATATCTGTTGTTCGCGCCGGACACCACGGAGAAAAAGAAGCCGATCGTCGTGGAACGGGCCAAACTGGCTCAACCCGAGAAAAAATCCCAGGATTCCGCATCCAAAGCCCAAGGAGCGGATCAAACCGCACCCAAACGGGAAGTGGTCGGCACGGTGAGCCAGTTCAAGGGGTTGGCGTTCGCCAATTTTGAGAATGTCAAGCGCACCTTGTCCGATGGCGCCCCTTTGTTCCAGGGGGATCAGATCATCACCGGTCGCGAGGGACGCATCATTCTGAAAATGCGCGATGATGCGGTCGTGGCCCTGGGGCCGGACAGCGAATTCTTGATCCAGGAATACCAGTTCGCCCCCAAGGAGCAGGCGGGCAATGGTGTGGTGCATATGACTCAAGGAATGATTCGGTTTACTTCCGGCAAGCTGGCGCAGATGAAAAATCAGCCCTTCAAGGTGGTCACCCCGGTGGCGACTTTGGGGGTGCGGGGCACCGAAGGTTTTGTCCGTCTGGGTGACGGCAAGGGCAAGGATCGAGAGATCGAGGTTCTCACCTTGCACAAGCAGATCCTGGTGTGGATGGAAGAGGCGGCGCGACCCGGACCGGTCACCTCGTCTTCCCTGGGTGAGATTTATCGTTCCTGGGGTTGGTCCCTGGTGTCCGAGGCCCAGGCCGCGGATACGGGCAAACAGCCTTTGTCGGTCAATCAGAACGAACGTCTTTCCGGCAGTCCCAACAAGGCGCCGGAGATCCGCAAGGCCACTCGGGATGAGTTGAAAGCCGCCCACGCGTCCACCGCAATCCGCAAGTTGAGCCCCTCCGCCGTGCAGGCCCTGCGCAATCAGGCGGCCAAGGCTTTGGTGGAGCAGGGCGGGGCGCCGGATCTGGCCACCGCCGAAAAACTGTTGGCTAAATCTCCCGACGCCATCCGGGATCTGGTGGACAAGGCCGAAGCCAAGCTGGAAAAAGAGCTGGACAAGGCGATCGACAAAAAACTCGATCAGATCGAAAAGCTCGAAAAACTGGACAGCAAGCTGAAAGAGTCCATGGGGGAGGAGGCTTTCGCCCAGTACAAAAAGGCCGAAGAGCAGCGGGAATCCCAGTCGGAAGCGTTGCAGCAGGAGCGGGATCAGAAACTCAAAAATCTTTTGGGGAATGATGCCAAGGTCGAAGAGGTCAAGCAACTCGAAGCCGACAAGGAAGCGCGCAAGGACGCTTTGATCGACAAGATGACCGAAGAGATCGCCAAGGCCGAAGCGGAAAAAGATACCAAAAAACAGGCGGCCCTCAAGGCGGAATTGGACAAGAAACTGGCCGCCTTGGACAAAGAGACCGATCAGACCTTGAAGAACCTCCTCGGCTCGGACAAGGCCGACCAGATCAAACAGGCAGACAAGCAAAATGAGTCGCGTCAAAGCCAGATCGACGCCGAATTTGCCAAACAGATCGATGCGGTGGTGCCCGCCGACAGCAAAGAAAACGTCAAGGCCCTTCAGCAGCAGAAGGAGCGGATTCAGTCCGAGCCGACGGTGGATCTCTCCCCCCTGGGGCTGAGTCGGGTTTCGGAGAGCGTGCAAGCCGGTATTCTGAAGAGCCTCGGGACGGATATGAGTGCGTTCGCCGACGGAATCGTGAGCGCGGTCAAGTCCGGCACCGGGTTGGAGCAGGCATTGCAGCGTTTGCACGATGCGGTGCAGGCTCGGGATCGGCAGGAGGCCAGTCGTCTGGGGGTGACGGATCTGGACTCGGCCCGGAAGCTCGAACAGGAGGCCCGGCAGGCCATCGAACCGTCCACGCCTTCTCCCGAGGTCACACCCGCCACCGAGGCCAAGCCCGTTACCGGGGCCAAGCCCGCCACCGAAGCCAAAACCGAAGGCAAAACCCCGGAATCGGAAAGCAAGACCGAAGGCAAGCCCACCACCGACACCAAAAAATCCGAAGCGGATGCGGCCAGCAAAGCCGCCGTACCGGCCCCCGATTCCGGGACCGCCACCACGACCGTTCCCGGTGGTTTGTCACCCTCGGCGCTGGATCCTTCCGCCGGCGGCAATGCGGGCTCTTCGGGGGCGTCGAACACCACCACCACCACCTCGATTCAAGCCAATCAGTCTCCTGTCATGGAGACCCAAAGCTTTACCATCCAGGAAAACGCTCCGGCGGGTACCGTCGTGGGCACGTTGATCGCTTCGGATGCGGATACGGTGGATCAAAACCGCTTGACCTTCACCCTGGGGGGGTCCAGTGCCTTTGCCGTGGGATCCAAAAGCGGTCAGATCACGGTCGTCGACTCTTCGCTGCTGGACTTCGAGACCACACCCACCTTCACCTTGACCGCTGCGGTGAAGGATGCCCGGAATGCCACGACCTCCGCCACGGTGTTGATCAAACTCACCAATGTCAACGAGGCGCCCACCATCACCTCCACGGCTGCCGCCAGCTTTGCCGAAAACGCCACGGGTACGGTCTATCAGGCCACCGCCACCGATCCGGATAGCGGGGATACCAAGGTCTGGAGTCTGTCCGGCAGCGATGCCTCCCTGTTTGCCATCAACAGCGCCACCGGGGCTGTGACTTTCAACGCCGCTCCGGATTATGAGACTCCCAAGGACTCCGGCGCGGACAACACCTATGATATCACGGTAGTTGCCACCGACGCCGCAGGCGCGGCGGGATCCAAGGCCGTGGCCATCACGGTGACCAATGTTAATGAAGCCCCCACGGTTTCTTCGCCGGCCACCGCCAGCTTTGTCGAAAACGGTACCGGAATCGCCTATCAGGCCACGGTATCGGATCCGGATGCCAACGACACGTTCGCTTGGACCTTGTCGGGCACGGATGCGGCCCTGTTTTCCATCCAGGCCGCCACCGGTGCCGTGAGCTTCAAACAGGCTCCGGACTACGAATCTCCCAAGGATGCCGGGGCGGACAACGTTTACGATTTCAGCGTGACCGTGACCGATGGGGGCAATCTGTCGGCCACCCGTGCTGTCGCGCTCACCGTGACCGCGGGCAACGACGCCCCGACGATCACATCCGGGTCCGCGGTGAGTTTTGTGGAGAATGGCACCGGAATCGCCTACCAGGCCACCGCCACGGATCCGGATGTCGGGGATACCCGGAGCTGGACCCTTTCCGGAGTGGACGCTTCTTTGTTTGCCATCGACAGCGCCACTGGGGCGGTGACCTTCAAGCAATCCCCGGACTTTGAATCCCCCAAGGATGCGGGGGGCAACAACGTGTATGACCTGAGCGTGACGGTTACGGATGCGGGGGGATTGTCCAGCACCAAGGCGGTGGCCATCACCGTGACCCATGTCAACGAAGCCCCATCGGTCCTTTCCGGGACCACAGCGACTTTCCCCGAAAACGGCACGGGCACGGTCTACCAGGGCATTGCCACGGATCCGGATGCCGGAGACCGGTTGAACTGGAGCCTATCCGGGACCGACGCGGCCTTGTTTGTCGTGGATGCATCCAGCGGGATGGTGACCTTCAAGCAAAGCCCGAACTTTGAACTCCCCCAGGATGCGGGGGCCAACAACATCTATGATGTGGTCGTGACGGTGACCGATCAGGGAGGCTTGACCAGTGCCCGCGCCGTGGCCATCACCGTGACCGATGTGAACGAAGCGCCGACCGTCACGTCGGGCGCCACGGTGAGCTTTGCCGAAAAGGCCACCGGTACGGTCTATCAGGCCACCGCCACGGATCCGGATGTCGGGGATACCCGGAGCTGGACCCTTTCCGGGGTGGACGCTTCTTTGTTTGCCATCGACAGCGCCACTGGAGTGGTCACCTTCAAGCAATCCCCGGACTATGAAGCCCCCAAGGATGCGGGGGGGGACAACGTGTATGACCTGAACGTGACGGTCACGGATGCGGGGGGATTGTCCGGCACCAAGGCGGTGGCCATCACTGTGACCAATGTCAACGAAGCCCCCATCGCCTTCGACGACACCGCCACGGCCACGGAAGCCGGTGGCATCCTCAACGGTACTCCTGGCACCCCGGCCAGCGGCACGGTGCTGGGCAACGATACCGATGTGGATGCGGGTACCACCCTGACCGTCACCGCCATCCGCACAGGCGGCGTGGAAGGGAGTGGCGTGGCGGGGACGGTCGGTGTCGCTTTGACCGGCGCCCATGGCTCCCTGACCCAGGCGGCTGATGGCACTTTTGTCTATACGGTGAATGAGAACGATACGGCGGTGCAGGCGTTGGCGGCGGGGCAGAGTCTCACCGATCTGTTCAATTATACGGTGTCCGACGGGGCGTTGACCGATACCGGGGTGTTGACCATCACCATCCAGGGGGCCAACGATGCCCCGGTGGCCGTGGACGATGCCGGTTCCGCCACCGAGGCGGGTGGTACGGCCAATGGCACTCCAGGCAGTCCCGCCACCGGCAATGTGTTGACCAACGATACCGATGTGGATGCCGGCGCTACGTTGCAGGTCACGGCGGTGCGTCTGGGGGCGGTGGAAGGCAGTGGGGCCGCCGGAGTGCCCGGAAGTGCCTTGTCCGGCAACTACGGGGTGCTGACCCTTGCGGCCAGCGGGGCGTATACCTATGTGGTCAACGAAAGCCATGCCGCGGTTCAGGCCCTCAAGTCGGGCCAGAGTCTGGTGGATGCCTTCAATTATTCGGTTTCCGATGGCGCGTTGTCCGATCAGGGGGTGCTGACCATCACCATTCAAGGGGTCAACGACGCCCCGGTGGCCCAGAACGATTCCGGAGTGGCCATCGAAGCCGGTGGTGTGGCCAATGGCAGTACCGGCAGTCAGGCCGCGGGCCATGTGTTGACCAACGACACCGACCCGGAAAACGATACCCTCTTTGTGACCGCCGTGCGGGTGGGCAGCGTCGAAGGCAGCGGGAGTGCCGGCACCTTGGGCAGTGCCTTGGCTGGCACCTATGGTTCCCTCGTGTTGAACGGTTCCGGTGACTATACCTATGCGGTCAACGAAAGCGATGCCACCATTCAGGCGTTGCAATCCGGTCAGAGTGTGACCGATTCGTTCAATTATACCGTCTCCGATGGCGCGTTGACCGATATCGGCGTGTTGACCATCACCATCCAGGGGAGCAACGACGCCCCCACCATCACATCGGCGGCCACCGTCAACTTTGCCGAAAACGGCACCGGTCCTGTTTACACCGCGACGGCGACGGATCCGGAAAACCATGGGATCACTTGGTCGCTTTCCGGTACGGACGCGGCCCGGTTTTCCATGGATGCCACCACGGGTGTGATTCGTTTCCTCGCGACTCCGGATTATGAAGGGCCCACGGATGCCAATCTGGACCGGGCGTATGAAGTGGTGATCACCGCCACGGATGACGGGGTGGGCAATGCCGCCAGTTCCATGGCCTTGACCATCAGCGTCACCGATGTCAACGAAGCTCCGGTGGGTCAGAATGACACCGGAACCGCCATCGAGGCCGGTGGAGTGAACAACACCTCGGCGGGCAGCGATGCCAGTGGCAATGTGCTCACCAACGACCAGGACGCCGATGCCAATACCACCCTGACGGTCACGGCCATCCGCTTGGGTGGGGTGGCGGGCAGTGGGAGTGCCGGCGTGGTGGGATCCGCTTTGACCGGCACGTATGGCACCCTGACGGTGAGTGCCAGCGGGGATTATCAGTATGTGGTCAACAACACCTTGGCGGCGGTGCAGGTGCTGCAATCTGGCCAGACCTTGTCGGAAAGCTTCAATTATACGCTTTCCGATGGGGCCTTGAGCGCGACGGCGGTTCTGACCGTCACCATCCAGGGGGCCAACGACGCCCCGGTGGCCGTTGACGACACCGCCAGCGCCACCAGGGCCGGCAACGGTGCTGGGGTGAGTCCCGGTACGGCTTCCGGGAATGTCTTGTCCAATGACAGCGATGTGGAGGGTGACACCCTGACCGTGAGCGCCCTTCGCACCGGGGCGGTCGAAGGCAGCGGCACGAGTGGTACCCTCGGCAGCGCCTTGAGCGGTTCTTATGGCACGTTGACCATGGCCGCCGATGGCAGTTATCTCTACACGATCAACGAGTCCGCCACGGCGGTGCTGGCCTTGAGTCTGGGGCAGACCCTGACCGACTCCTTCAACTATACCGTCACCGATTCCGGCTGGACGGATACGGCGGTGCTGACCATCACCATCCTGGGGAACAACAGCGCCCCGGTGGCGGTGGACGACAGCGCCACCGCCATCGAGGCCGGTGGAACCGGCAATGCCACCGCCGGCAGCAACGCCAGCGGCGATCTGCTCGCCAACGATACCGACGCCGAATCCAATACCCTGTCCGTCACCGCCATCCGTCTGGGCGCGGTGGAAGGCAGTGGCACGGCGGGAGCGGTGGGTTCGGCGCTGTCCGGAACCTATGGCACCCTCACGGTGAGCGGGAGTGGTGTGTTTACCTATGTGGTCAACGACACCCTGGCGGCGGTGCAGGCGTTGCAATCCGGTCAGAGCCTGACGGAAAGCTTCAATTATACCGTTTCCGACGGATCGATGACCGATACGGCGGTGTTGACCATCACCATTCAGGGGGCCAACGACGCCCCGGTGGCGGCGGACGACACCGGCACGGCCACCGACGCAGGAGGCGCGGCCAACGCCACGGCTGGCAGCAACGCCACGGGCAATCTGCTGAGCAACGATACGGATCCGGAGTCCGACGCTTTGAGCGTTACGGCGGTTCGGCTCGGCGCGGTGGAGGGGAGTGGCAGCGAGGTTGCCGCCGGTACGGCGCTGGTGGGCACCTATGGTACCCTGACCGTCACCGGCAGCGGGAGTTATACCTATGTGGTGGATTCGTCCAACGCCACGGTCGAGGCTTTGACCGTGGGGCAGAGTGTGACCGAATCCTTCAATTATACGGTTTCCGATGGTCAGTTGACCGATACGGCCCTGCTGACCATCACTATCCAGGGGGTCAACGATGCCCCGGTGGCTGTGGCCGACAGCGGTACGGCTGTGGAAGCCGGTGGGGTGGCCAATGCCACGGCAGGATCCAACGCCACCGGGAATCTGCTCACCAACGATACCGATGTGGATACCGGTGCCACTTTGACCGTGACTGCGGTGCGGACCGGAAGTGTCGCCGGCAGCGGCAGCGCCGGGACAGTGGGTGGCTCTTTGAGCGGTTCTTATGGCGCTTTGACCGTGACCGGCACCGGTGCCTACACCTATGTGGTGGATGACGCCAATGCCACGGTTCAGGCCTTGCAGGCGGGTCAGAGCCTGACGGAGAGTTTCAACTACACCGTCTCCGATGGCTCCTTGACCAGCGACGCGGTGTTGACCATCACCATCCAGGGAGCCAACGATGCCCCGTCCGCCACGGACGATACCGGCACCGCCACCGAGGCGGGCGGCACGGCCAATGGCACCGCGGGCGTCAATGCCACCGGCAATGTGTTGAGCAATGATATCGATGTGGAATCCGATACCTTGACGGTCACCGCCGTGCGTACCGGCAATGTGGAAGGCGGTGGTACCGCCGGTACGGTGGGCAGTTCCTTGTCCGGTACCTATGGTGCCCTGGTTCTGAATGCCTCGGGGGCTTATACCTATGTGGTCAATGATGCCTCCTCCGTGGTCCAGGCGTTGCAATCCGGACAAAGCCTGACCGATGCGTTCAACTATACCGTCTCCGATGGTGCCTTGACCGATACGGCCCTGTTGACCATCACCATTCAGGGGGCCAACGACGCCCCGACCATCACCTCGGCCACCTCCGTCAGCGTGGCGGAAAACACCGTCGGCACGTTCTACACCGCCACGGCCACGGATCCGGAAGGCGACTCCGTCACCTGGTCGGTCTCCGGCACGGATGCGGATCGCTTCTCCATCGACGCCACCACCGGTGCCTTGAGCTTCCTCATCGCTCCGGATTATGAAAATCCCACCGATTCCGGGGCGGACAATCTTTATGATGTCACCCTGGTGGCCACGGACAGTGGTTCCGGCACCCTCGCTGGTACCCTTGCCCTCAGCGTCACCGTCACCAATGCCAACGATGCGCCCACGATCACCTCACCTGCCAGTGTATCGGCCACAGAGGATACGCCGGTCTCCATCTCCTTTGCCGTGGCGGATGTGGATTCCGGTACCAATACCATCCAGGCCACCCTCGCGGTTGCCAACGGTACCCTGACCCTCAATGCCGGTTCCGGGGTGAGCATCGTTTCGGGAAGTGACGCTTCGGCGGGCATGACCCTTTCCGGCACGGTTTCCCAGATCAATACCGCGGTGTCGAATCTGGTCTATCAAGGGACTACCGATTTTTCCGGTCAGGAGATCCTGACCCTGGTTGTGGACGACCTGGGCAATACCGGCGCCGGCGGGGCGATGAGTGCCACCGCCACGGTCACCTTCACTGTCGCCGCGGTCAATGACGCCCCGGTGATCACCGCTCCGGCCTCCGCCACGGTGACCGAAGATGTGGCCGCCACCATCAGCGGGTTTGCCATCACCGATGTGGACGTGGGCACCGGTACCATGCAAGCCACTCTGTCGGCGACCAACGGTACCTTGACTTTGACCTCCGGCTCCGGGGTGAGCGTCACCTCGGGGGCGGACAGTTCCGCCAGCATGGTGATCACCGGCACCTTGACCCAGCTCAATACCGCCCTGGGTACCCTGACCTATCAGGGCACGGCCAACTACAACGGTTCCGAAACCCTCACCCTCACCGTTTCCGATCTGGGCAACACCGGCTCCGGGAATGCCCAGACTGCCACGGCCAGTTTCACCTTCACGATTACCGCGGTCAACGACGCCCCGGTCATCACCCAACCCACCTTGAGTGCGACGGAAGATACCGCCCTGGTGATCAGTGGTCTTTCGGTAAGCGACGTGGATGCGGGCACCGGCACCTTGCAGGCGACTTTGGGGGTGACCAACGGTACCTTGACTTTGGCTTCCGGCTCCGGGGTGACGCTGACTTCCGGTGCGGACGCTTCGGCCAGTATGGTCATCACCGGTACCTTGACCCAGTTGAATGCCGCCTTGAGTGGCATGACCTATCAGGGCACCCTCAACTACAACGGCACGGAAACTTTGACCCTGACCGTCTCCGATCAGGGCAACACCGGTCCGGATGGGGCCCAGAGCGCCACGGCCTCGATAGGCTTTACCGTCGCCGCGGTCAATGACGCGCCGGTGCTGGCCGCCCCCACGTCGGCCACGGTCACCGAGGATGTGGCCGCCGCCATCACCGGTTTTGTCATCACCGATGTGGACGTGGATACCGCTACCATGCAAGCCACCCTGACGGCGACCAACGGCACCTTGACCTTGACCACCGGATCCGGGGTGACCGTCGCGTCGGGGGCGGACAGTTCCTCCAGCATGGTGATCACCGGCACCCTGACCCAGCTCAATACCGCCTTGAGTACCCTGACCTATCAGGGCAATACCGACTACAACGGTGCCGAGACCATTACCGTGACGGTCTCCGATCAGGGCAATACCGGCACCGGTGGCGCCCTGACCGCCACGGCCACTTTGTCTTTCACCATCACGGCGGTCAACGACACGCCGGTCATCACACAGCCCACCTTGAGCGTCAACGAGGATACCGCGCTGGTGATCACCGGTCTGTCGGTGAGTGATCCGGATGCGGGCACCGGCACCCTGCAGGCCACTCTGGGCGTGACCAACGGTACCTTGACCTTGGCTTCCGGCTCCGGGGTGACCCTGACCTCCGGTGCGGACGCTTCCGCCAGTCTGGTCATCACCGGTACCTTGACCCAGTTGAACGCCGCTTTGAGTGGCATGACCTATCAGGGCACCCTCAACTACAACGGCACGGACACTCTGACTCTCACCATCTCCGATCAGGGCAACACCGGTCCGGATGGCACCAAGAGCGCCACCGCCACCATGAGCATCACCGTCGCGGCGGTCAACGACGCCCCGGTGATCTCCGGTTCTCCCACCCCCAGCATCAACGTGGATGTGGCGGGTTCCATCACCGGTCTGTCCGTGACCGACGTGGATGTGGGTACCGCCACGCTTCAGGCCACTTTATCGATGTCCCACGGGACCATCACCCTGGCCACCGGCTCGGGTGTGACCATCACCTCCGGAGCGGACGCTTCGGCCAGCATGGTTTTCACCGGCACCTTGACCCAGGTGAACGCCGCCATCGCCACGATGACCTATTTGAGCGATTCCGGTTACCTTGGATCCGAAACCGTGACATTGACCATCTCCGACCAGGGGAATACCGGCTCGGGTGGCACCCTGACCGCCACCACCACGGTGACCTTTACCATCACCGCTGTGGGCACGCCCACGGATATCACCCTGAGCAACACCAGCCTGTATGAAAACGCCGATCCCGGCTCCCATGTCGGCCTATTGGGGGCGGTGGATTCGGAGACCGGGGATACCTTCACGTTCACCGTGACGGCGGATCCCGACTCCCTGTTTGACATTCGGACTTCCGGAACCAGTAGTTATTTGATCGTGCGCAGCGGAGCCACCCCCACCGTGGGCAGCCACTCCGTCACGTTGCAAGTGGCGGACGCCGCGGCCCGCACCTTCAGCAAGAGCTTCACCATCACCGTGACGGCGGTGCCGTTCGATCTGGATTCGGCGGCGGATGTGGACAGCGCGGCCACGGTGAAATCCAACGCGGAGACGTTGTTCAAGAGCGTGATTGCCACCATGAACACCGCGTCTTCTTCCATGACCTTGACCAATGCCAACCTGCGCACCTTGATTCTGGGCAAGCTGGGTCAGCAATTCACCACAGGCGGGTCGTTCACGTATGGGATCAGCGATGTGATCAAGCGGATGACCGTTGAGGTCATGCCGGCGGACGATCCCACCGTCATCCGCATTCTGGTGCGGGTCGGGGTGATCAACAGCATGTATTCCCGTCTGCCCTCTTCGGTGCAGAGTGTGTTCGATGGTCTGTTCGACACCTTCGCCCCCTATGCCACGGATTACACCACCGATGTGCGCATCCGCTTGGTGCCGATCGTGAGCAACACCGCCAAGACCATTGCTGTGGATACCGCCAACTCCACCGTGGAAGTGCTGCATCTCCAGATGCTGCCCAACATCAGCATGAGTTTCACCACGCTGTTGAGCGCCTACAACACCGCGTTGACCAACCTGAAGAGCGACGGCACCTTGACCTTCTTCACCGGGGGAGGGGGGCATGGTCCTTCGGCCCATGTGCTCTCTTCGGCCCTGGGCACCACGGGGTCTGAGGGGGTCACCTTGCACAGCACCCTCAAGACCACAGCGGTTGCCAATGGCATCACGGCTCAATATGTCGAAGACGGGAACAGTCAACAGATTCCCACCAGTCAACGGTTTGATTATTACCTGCCGGGTCTGATCACCTCCATCTCCTTGAGTACCGGCGGCATCACCTTGAGCCGCTGATTTCAGTCCGCTTGAGCCTGCAAGAGTCTTCCATGAGCCGATCATGGAAGACTCTTGGTCTGGATCTCCTGCCCAAAAAATCCTGCCCCATCGCACCGTGAACCCCCGAAGACGGGAATGAATGCCCTCAAGCAGCGGGGCGGGTGCGCCGTTTGGTCCGTGTTTTGAGAATGGTCTGAGTTTTTTTGTGGCGGGGATGTCTGGATCTCATGCCGACGCATGGTTTTGGGGTGTTCACGTTCATTCTTTTTGGAAGTGTTTGTGTCTGGAATATTGGGGGATTGCGTCATGCAGACGTGAAAATAGGCAAATGATCAGTAATGAGGCTGGCATGAATTGATTTTTTCAAAATGGTTTGATTGGATTTTTGGCGTAATCGGTTGAGAGAAAGCAGAAATGGACGATTTGTAGGCTTTTTAACGACAAAATGAATCGGTTTACAGGGTGTGAAAATAGCTATATATTTTTGGGTTATGGAATAAGATCGGGTTGTGATCTGTACTTTGTTGAATCAATACGTCAAGTCGTTATCTGTATTGCCAAAAACATCCTGAAAGAAAGAAATATTGCTGACAGTGTTTTTGAGACCATCTTTGTACAACAAGGAGCGAGGGATGAGGTGGCTGGCGCCAACCTAAGTCGCTGTTGGGTTGGATCGGGGCAATCTGCGGAGTGTCAGGTCTGATCCTGATGCGCAACCAAAGAAGGAGCTTTCGTTGTTGGACAGGCTCATTGAGAAGTTGACCGAAGTGCCGTTCCGGACCAAGTTGATTTTGATCTTGCTGTTTCCGATGGTGGCCGTTTTTGTGTTCATTGCTGCCGGGATCGCCGAGAAGACCCATCAATTCAACAGCATGAAACGCATGGAACAGATTGTCAATCTGGCCATCACGATCAGCGGTTGTGTGCATGAAATCCAGAAGGAACGCGGCATGAGCGCCGGATTTCTCGGGAGTCATGGGAAGAATTTCAAGGGTGACCTGTTCGCCCAGAGAATCGAAGTCAACAAACAAATCAAGATTTTTGAACAATTGTCCAACGAGGTCATTCTGAGAAAAATTGGTCCTGAGACCCATGAGTATCTGGTTTCGGCATTGGGAGACTATGCGCACCTGGAAGTCATCCGTGAACAGGTGGATCATTTTGAACTGACCAGTTACGAAGCCATCCTTTTTTATACAAGAATGAATGCGGATTTCTTGAGAATCATCCGCGCATTGTCGGATATTTCGCCCACGGCCAGGATCGCGGCCATGACGTACAATTACAATACGTTCTTGCAGGGAAAGGAACTCTCCGGCATAGAAAGAGCGATTGTCGCCAGCACCTTGTCGAGCAAACAGTTCGAGCCAAAGATGTATCGGCGCTTCAAGGAGGTGGTTTCAGAGCAGGAAATCTTGTTCCGGCTCTTTCGGGGCATGGCGAACAATCAGGATCAGCAGTTGTTCGATGAGATCATGGCCGATCCGTTCGTGAAGAAAGTCCAGGAGATGCGCGATGTCATATCAAGTAAGGGATATGACAGCTCGTTGTATGCCTTGTTGGGGCAGTTGAATCAAAGCATGGGCCTGAGCGGCATTTATCACTCCATCAAGAATTTGATGATCCGGGGATCGTTGTACGGCGCTCCGGATGCTTCCTACCATCCCGAGGCGTGGCAGGATCACTACAGAAAGCAGTTCGAGACCCATTATCAAAAAATAGGCAAAGTCGTCCACACCATCCAATCTTTGCCCGCCACGGAAATCGATCGCGTGGAGCGTGAGGATGTCGAGATCATCTGGCAAAACATCCAGGCGTACCGCAAGAGCATCGATGGGATCATTGCGTTGCAGAAACAGGGCAAAACGTTGCGGGAGATTGATCAGGATGTGCGCTCCGGCATCAAGATTGATGATCGTCCCGCGGAAGAGGCCATGGGGCGTCTGGTGCAATTCAGTCTGGGTGGACAGTTTGGCATTGATCTGTACGACTGGTTTAACGCCATGACCATCAAGATCAATCAATTGAAAAGGGTGGAAGATCATCTGGAAACGGATATGATCCAGGAAACAGAGGATCTGAAGCATACCGCCAGACAGGCCTTGACCGGTTATGTGCTTTTTTGTCTGTTTGTGATCGCCGTTTCCTTGGGATTTGGATTGTTGATCGTCCGCAGTCTCAAGAACAAGACCGAAAAAATCTTTCACGTAAGCCGTGAGGTCGTTTCCGGGCAGTTGTCATCACGCATTCCAGTGGAGACCGATCAATTCATGGATGAACTGGATTTGATCGCCCAGTCCATGAATGACATTCTGGACAGCCTGGAAAAAAACATCCAACTCAAGCAGCAAAGCATGGATGCGCTGCAACTCAGTGAAATACGGGTGCGTTCGGTTTTGGAAACTGCTGCCGATGCCATTATTGCCTTGAATGAACACGGTATTGTCGAAGATATCAACATCGCCGGAAGAGCCTTGTTCGGATACGATGGGTTCAAGCGCAAGGATTTCGAGATTGTTGGCAAACCTTTCGTAAACCTGGTGACCGGCTCCAGCAGAAAGATGTTGCAGCAAACGCTTCAGGCGGTTTTGCAGGATGGGGAATCCCGTGTCATCGGCGAAAAGGGCGATTTCAACTGTTTACGGTCCAATGGCGCGTTGTTTCCCGCCAAGTGCTCTCTGGCCATCTGGACCATGAATCACACACAATATTTCACCTTGATCCTGAACGATATCAGCGAGCACATCGCCAATCGCAGAAAAATAGAACGTGCCTTGGATCTGCGTTCTGCCACTTCCGAAATTTTGCAACAATCGTTGCAACCCCTGACCTTGCAGGAGTTGCTGAGTCGGGCGTTGGACATCATTCTGGATGTGCCCTGGCTGGGAGTGGCACAAAAGGGCGCCATTTTTCTGTATCGTGAATCCACGGCGCAACTGGAGATGGTGGTGCAGAAATCCTTGTCCCCGGAGCTGATTTCCTTGTGCGCGACCGTGCCCCTTGGACATTGTTTGTGCGGCAGGGCCATGGCTTCCGGTGAGGTGGTGATGAGTCATGGTCTGGATGAGCGTCACGAGATCAGATTTGATGGCATGACGCCTCATGGTCACTATTGCGTGCCGATTCAGTCGAATCGTACCAACTTTGGTGTGTTGAATGTCTATCTGGTGCAAGGACATGTGTTTGATGATGAAGAAGTCGTTTTCCTGATCAATATCGCCTATACCCTGGCCAGTCTGATTTCCCGACGCAAAGCCGAACAGAAAATCATTCAACTGTCCCGGGCGCTTGAACAGAGTCCGGTTTCGATTGTCATTACAAGCAATCAGGGGAGTATCGAGTATGCGAACAAGAGTTTCACAGATTTGACCGGTTATTCCTATGAAGATGTGTCCGCCCGAAACATACTGGAATTGAAATTTGCCGATGATGTCTATGCTCATCAGATCTTTGACAAAGTCATGATGCATGGCCTGGACTGGTCGGGTGAATTGCACAGTCGCAAGAAAAACGGCGAACGGTTCTGGGAGTCCATTTCCTTCTCGCCGGTGATGGATATGGAAAACCAGATCACCCATTACATCTTTGTCAGTGAGGATGTGACCGATAAGAAATTGTCGGAAGAGATGCGGAATCAATTGCTGATCAGTCTGGATTCCAAGGTAGAGGAGCGCACCCGGGAACTGAATCAGAAAGTCAAGGAACTGGAAAGAACCCGTCACGAGTTGATTGAAAACGAAAAGATGGCTTCCATGGGACGACTGGTGGCGGGGATCGCCCACGAGGTCAACACGCCGATTGGCGTCGCCTACGGCGCTTCCACCCAATTGATGGAAGAGACCCACACCCTGGTCGCCATGCTGGAACAGGAGGAGGTGGATGAAGAGGCGTTTTTGAATTCCGTCAAAATTGTCGATGAGGCGTCGTCACTGGTGGTGCGCAATTTGATACGGGCCTCCGAGTTGATTCACAGCTTCAAACGGGCCTCCATCGATCAGGCCTCCGACGCGGTACGCACCTATTCGGTATCCGAGGTGATTCACGATGTGCTGATGAGTCTGAGCAACCATTTCAAAAGGACGACGATTGCCATTCGGGTGGAGTGTCCGGATGAGCTGAAAGTGGTGGGTGTCCCTGGATATTTGTACCAGATTCTGACCAATCTGCTGATGAACAGTCTGACGCATGGATTTGCAAAGGGCACGCTGCCCGGCAACATCACCATCCGCTGTTCCGGTCGTCAGGAATGGATCGATTTCAGTTATGAGGATACCGGTATCGGCATGTCCGAAGCGGCGCGGAGCCAGGCCTTTGAACCTTTTTTCACCACCGCCAGAGGAAGTGGCGGGAGCGGATTGGGATTGTATGTGTGTTATAATCTGGTCACGACCAAATTGCAGGGAACGATTGCCATATCGAGCGTGCCGGGGCAGGGGGTGCGGTTCGATTGTCGGTGGCCCATCAGACTGGAAAGATGATGCGGGAGTGGGAGTGAAGCGGTCCTTTTGAGTGCGGAGCGGGTTCATGTTGCAAAAAAATATCAGATTCAAAAACAGATCCCTCAATCGGGAGGAGACCTCTGGGGATTCCATGGTTCCCTGGCCGGTTCTGGTGGTGGACGACGATTCGGATATCCTGGCCATAACCCGACTGAATCTCAGAAATTTTACCTTCGGGGGGCGTGGTCTGGAGTTGATCACCGCAGCCTCGGAGGCCGAAGCCAGGAGTCTGCTCGCCACGACACCCGGTTTTGCCTTGGCCATCATCGATATCGTCATGGAGACGGACGATGCGGGTTTGCAGTTGGTGCAATTCATTCGGGAAGATCTGGGTGACGACAAGATGCGACTGGTCATTCGCACCGGTCAGCCTGGTTACGCGCCGGAGCGATACATCATCGACAATTTCGATATCGATGATTACAAGGAGAAAGGGGATCTTTCCGCCCAGAAATTGTATACCACGGTCCGTTCCTGTCTGAAATCCTATCGGGATTTGATGACGATCGATGCGGCCCGCAGGGGGTTGGAAACGGTTTTGCAGGCCACTCCGGCCATTTATCTGCATTCTTTGGATTCGTTTGAGGGATTTTGTTCGACCATCTTTGCCCGGATTTTGAGTGTGTGCGCCCTGGAAAGCGGGGGAAAGGCGAGAGTGGTCAAAGGGTGTCTGGCCGTGCCGGAGCAGGGCGGATGGGTTGCCAAGGCCGGAATTGGCGCCGAATGCGATGACGCCTTGTTGCGGCGTGCCCAGGAGCAAACCGGGGCAACCGAAACCCTGTTGCCCCTCCAGATGCACGATCGGCTCATCGGTTTGGTGTATCTGGAGCACGCGCATCCGTTGGATCCATTGGTCACGCATTTGTTGCATATTTTCATCCGTCAGGTTGAGGCGGCCTTGCAGGTGTTGCGGGCCCAGTTGGACCTGCGGGAGGCAAATGTCGCCGCGCTGCAAATGTTGGCGGAAGCCGCCGAGGTCAAGGATTCCGAAACCGGCGAGCATGTGTGTCGGGTGATGGCCTTGACCCGGCAATTGACCCTGGCCATGGGCCTGGGTGAAGAACGGGCCGAGGCGTTTGCCACCGCCAGCCAGTTGCATGACGTGGGCAAAATTGGCATACCCGACAGGATTCTCAACAAATCGGGTCCGTTGGATCCGGATGAGTTTGCCGTCATTCGTACCCATGCCCGTGTGGGGGGCGTGATCATTAAAGATGAAAAGAATTTCCGCATCGCCCGGGAGATCGCCTTGTACCATCACGAAAAATGGGATGGCACCGGCTATCCGCACGGATTGCAGGGGGAGTCGATTCCGTTGCCCGCCCGTATTGTGTCGGTTGTGGATGTGTTCGATGCGTTGGTGAATCGCAGACCCTACAAGGATCCTTGGGGTGTGGATGCGGCGGTGGAGGAGATCCGGCGGTTATCCGGGGTGAATTTTGATCCCCAGGTGGTGGAGGCCTTTTTGCGTCTGGTCGCACAGGGTGGAATTCCGGGTGCCGGCTCCCATGCGCTTTGTCCAACCCGACAGGTCGGGCCGGGCTGAAAATCGACAGGGGATGTGCGCACGCATCCTGGGCTGGGATGCAACAGAGCAGGAGTCAGAATTTTGGAGAAGCGGATTGGACGTGGATTGAATCGGATGGGGGGTGAGGATGAGTGGTGCCCGGGGACAGAATTGAACTGCCGACACGAGGATTTTCAGTCCTCTGCTCTACCAACTGAGCTACCCGGGCAAACGGTTCGAAAAATGCGTGTATCGCGCCGTGCCCATTCGTATACACGATTGCGGTATGGCGTGTCAATGGTGCTTTTTGTCGTTTACAGGCCAAAACGGTTGCGAATGGCGCGCCGGTAGCGGGAACGGCTCCAGCGCAACCACAGACTCCTCCAGGCGACCCAGATGTCAGCCGGGGGATAGCCCGGTTGCACACCGGAAGGTGCCCCCTGATCGCATCCGCGACACAGGGTCATGTTGCGATCCCGGTTTGCCAGGCGTTGCCGGTATTCCACCAGAGCCGGGGCGTTGATCACCTCGGGCAGGCTTTGGGTGCGCAGGTCCGCGACCACTACCTCGAAGCGCCAATCCATGTTGCACAACAGGATCTGCCCCAGATAGTTGATATGCACCCGTCGGGTCGGACGTTCACACCCCAGGGCCAGGGGCAGCGCCACCGGATCCGGTCGCTGGGAGGTGACGTGACCGGCCCAGTTTTTCAGGGTGAATCCGCCGCCGTGAAAGGCCCGCACCCGCACCATGCGCCATTGGGATTTGGGACCGGTGGGAGGGTGACGCCACTGGTTCCAGTACCAGACGGGACCGCCATCAAAAGGGGTGTGCAGCAGTTTTTGATTGAGTTCGGCTAACTGGGCGGGGGAGTCGTAACAGTTGATCAGGATTTCGTTGAGGCCGTGGTCGAACAGTTGACCTAGCCGTTCGATTTTTTTCAAGGCGTCTCCGTTGCTTTCCATGCGAATGAAAACACCGGGGAGGCGTTGACGGAACAAGGCGATAATTTCCAGGATTTTCTTGTGCATCAGAGGCTCGCACATCAGATGCAGCCCGATCGTCTTGGAAAATCCGATGGCTTCCAGTTGCGCGACGATGCGTTCCACCGTGGCCATCTCCATCCCTTGTTTCGGGGTTTCAAAGGTTCCTGAAGGGCAAAAGGAACAGGAGCGATTGCACCAGGAGGCGATCTGAATTTCCACTTGATCCACATCGTCCATGTGTATCAATCCGGTGTGGACGGTTTGGTCGAATTCACGTAACATGTTCAAACCTGTTGTGTCGGTCATGGAAAAAAAACAATGCCTCGGCATCATGGAGTGGTTGGTCCACTTTGGCAAGGCTCCCGCGATCCGGCAGGCAGGCTGGAGCCGGCAAAGAGTGGATTTCCGTATCCGAAGGGATGAGAAAGGGTGTGGAGTGACGTATGAAGATCAGTATCGGGATGAAGCTTCAGCCCGGTCCCTGGGGAGGCGGCAACCGCTTTGGCGCGGTCTTGACCGATTATCTGCGCCGTCACGGCCATGAGGTGAGCCATGACCTGGCGGCGGACGATCTGGATGTGATCCTGCTGGCCGAACCGGATCGCAAGTTGCGCATCTCGGCTTATGATCATGCGGATATTTTACGTTATTTGTTGTTTGTCAATCGTCGTGCGCTGGTGGTGCATCGGATCAACAACAGCAGCGAGGCCCGTGATGATCCGCAGAAACGCTTCAACCGGTATCGCCTGCACGCCAACCGGGTGGCGGATCATACCGTGTTCGTCAGCCAATGGGTGCGGGAGTGTTATCGGGACGCCGGATTTGGAGAGCGTCCCCATACGGTGATTCTCAATGGGGCGGACCAGCGGTTGTGGCGTCCCGCCCCGGAAAGTCATGCCGGGGAGCGCGTACCCTTGCGGATTGTCACCCATCATTGGAGTATGAACCCCAATAAAGGCTGGCAGGTCTATCGGCAACTGGATGCGCTGCTGGGGGGTTCTTCCTGGTCGGAACGGTTGCAATTCACTTATATTGGTCCTTTGCCCAAGGGGGTGACGCTGCAACACGGGCGTCATGTGGCTCCCATCACCGGACAGCCTCTGGTGGACGAATTGCGGAGTCATGATCTTTATCTCACGGCCTCTCTTTGGGAGGCTGGACCCAATCATGTGTTGGAAGGAGCATTGTGCGGATTGCCTTTGCTCTATCTGGAGAGCGGTTCCATGCGTGAATATTGTGCCGGATTCGGTCTGCCTTATACCCCGGAAACCCTGGAAAATGTCCTGACCCGCATGATCGGGGAACGGGATCAGTGGGCCGCCCGCATGGCAGGGTTTCCCCTGACGGCGGAGCGGATGTGTGGGGATTATTTACGGTTGTTTGAAACGCTGGTGGCGGAGCGGCAGACGGTGCTTGCCAAACGTCGTTTCGGTTCTTCCTGGAGTTGGGTGATTCAGACCCTGTTGAATCGTCATCGGCGGGTTGACGCGCCATGATGCGTGACAGGAGCAGCATGCCGGCTGATCCATGGCGCTGGTTGGGGGTGCAAGAGGCCATTGAATCGGTCAAGCCGGTGACCTTGCGGGCACCCTGGTGGTTGCGTTTTGGCCAGCAGCAACGCTTGCCTGTGGATCGTTTTCTGGTGCCTCCGCCTGGAGTTTACATTCTGGTTTATCACAGCGTCGTGGATCCGGAGAATCGACAGGGGTGGGAGCATCATTATCGCAAAGGCGAGGTGACGATCCAACGTTTTGTCAGGCAACTCGATATCCTGAGCGAAATGATGACCCCTCTGCCGTTGAGCGCGGTCCCCGGTCTTTGGGATCAGGGAGGGCCGGATCGTCCCTATTTCGTGGTTACCTTCGACGACGGGTTGAGCAACAATTTGCGTCTGGTCCACGGACTGGTGCGGGAACGGGGTATCTGTCCTACGGTGTTTGTGTGTGGCGCCTATGCCAGCGGGGAGGTGTTTTATCGGATTCTGGCGTCGATTCTGGTGCATACCGGATTGGCCGAAGCTCTGGCCCAGGCTTTGCGTGCGATCATTCCCGATGTCTCTTGGAGCCAGGATCCGGAAACGTTGTTCAGTCAGACCAAGCGGCACTACCGGATCGATCTCACGGAACAGGCGGTGGAGCAGGTGTTCACCACCCATGTGGGGCCGGCGGTGGACCTCAAGGCCCACATGGATGTGGAAGAGGTGCGGCAGTTGCATCGTGAAGGATGGGAGATCGCCAATCATACCCTGGCCCACCGCATTCTGTCCGCCATGAGCCTGGAGAGTGTGGCACGGGTTGTCCAGGACAATGCGGATTTCTGGCAGCGCGCCCAGATCCCTTTGATCCCGTTTCTGGCCTACCCCGTGGGCCGGGCCGATGATGTGAGTCCGATGGTGCAACAATTCATGCGTACCATGCCCAATCTGCACGGCATTTATGCTGGAGGTGGCGTGAATCTTTACAAGAGTCGTGCCGAATGGTTGCGGTTTTCGTTGGGTATGGCCGAAAGCCGGGAGCAGGTTCTGGAGTCTTTGCGGGTCGAAGTGGCCCGCACAAAAGCGGCTTTTATACACATGAATGGTGGATAATAATGCGTTGCGATACCATTCGTTTACGTGACAATGGTTGAATATACATTTTTTTTGATCTGCCCATTGATCAGCGCTTGACCGGATCGCGCCAGGGTGGTAGAAATCCGCTCGACGCAACGCTAAAGAAGGTGGTCGAAAGGCCTGTGTCGTCAAAAGCGAGATCGGAAACCCGCTTGGAGAATTACCGCAATGCTTGAGAACTACTTTCCGATTCTGGTCTTCCTGGCCATTGCTGGTGGCTTGGCCGTCGTCATGCAAGGACTCTCCTTTGTGCTGGGGCCGCGCAAGCCCGACGCCAAGAAACGAGCCCAATACGAATGCGGTTTTGCTCCGTTGACCGCCGTTCGCATCCCATTCGATGTGCGTTTCTATCTGCTGGCCATACTTTTCGTGGTGTTCGACATCGAAGCCGCGTTTCTGTTTCCATGGGCCGTGGCTTTCAAGCAGCTCGGCTGGATCGGCTTTGTGGAGATGATACTCTTCCTGCTGGTTCTCCTGGTGGGATATGCCTACGTCTGGAAAAAAGGGGCGCTGGAATGGGATTGAACGAACAGTTTGTCCAGGGCGTGGCCCAGGAAGTGGGAGAGCGGGGATTTCTGCTCACCTCGGTGGATACCTTGGCCAACTGGGCCCGTACCTCGTCCATGTGGCCCATGACCTTTGGATTGGCCTGCTGCGCGGTGGAAATGATGCACGCCGGCGCCAGCCGCTATGATCTGGATCGCTTCGGCATCGTCTTTCGCGGCTCTCCCCGTCAATCCGACGTGATCGTGGTGGCCGGCACCCTCACCAACAAAATGGCCCCGGCGCTGCGCAAGCTCTATGATCAAATGCCGGAACCCCGCTGGGTGATCTCCATGGGATCCTGCGCCAATGGTGGCGGCTATTATCATTATGGCTATTCCACGGTGCGGGGCTGTGATCGGGTCTTGCCGGTGGATGTCTACATTCCCGGCTGTCCCCCCACCGCCGAGGCTTTTTTCTACGGGGTGTTGCAGTTGCATAAAAAGATCCATCGCACCCATACCGTCTCTTCGGGATGGGGTGCGAACGGAGTCCGTCGCGCCAACACGCAAGCAGGGTGATCCGATGAGTCCCGAGACCCTCGACAAACTCGAAGCAACCATGGCGGAACGTTTTCCCGAACTGCCCCGGGAAAAGCGGTCCGATGCCTTGATCGTGCGTGTGGAACCGGATCGGCTGGTGGACACCATGACCCGGTTGCGGGATGATCCGGAACTGGATTTCAAGCTGATGATCGATCTGGCTGGTGTCCATTATCCGGAGCGGGAACAACCGTTGGAAGTGGTGTATCAACTGTTGTCGGTCTACAAGAATCATCGCTTGCGGGTCAAGGTCGCCACCAGCGAAGGCGTGGCGGTGCCTTCGGTGATTCCGGTCTGGAGTTGCGCGGACTGGTACGAGCGGGAGGCGTATGATTTGCTGGGCATTCTCTTTTCCGGCCATCCGGATCTGAGACGCATCCTGAACGACTATGATTTCGATGGCCATCCGTTGCGCAAGGATTTTCCGGTCACAGGCCGGGTTGAGGTGCGCTATGACGAGACCTTAGGCCGCATTGTCCGGGAACCGGTTGCCCTCGAACGGGTCAACCGCGAACCCTACCGCCACACTCTCTAGGAGCCGAGACGTTGGCGATGGAAACCCAATCGACAGAATTTCTCAATTATACGGTCAACTTCGGTCCCCAGCATCCGGCGGCTCATGGTGTGCTGCGTCTGCTTCTGGAACTGGACGGCGAAGTGGTGGAACGGGCCGATCCCCACATCGGATTTTTGCACCGGGGAACGGAAAAACTCCTGGAACACAAGACCTATCTTCAGGGCGTGCCCTACTTCGACCGTCTCGACTACATGTCGATGATGTCCGAGGAGCATACCTGGGTGCTGGCGGTGGAAAAGCTCATGGGACTTCAGGTTCCCGAGCGCGCCCAGTACATCCGGGTGATCTTCGCGGAGTTGACCCGCATTCTCAATCATCTGCTCTTTCTGGGCGCCCATGGCCTGGATGTGGGTGCCATGACCATGTTCATTTACTGTTTCCGGGAACGGGAGCGGATCATGGACATGTACGAGGCGGTGTGCGGGGCGCGCATGCACGCGGCCTACTTCCGTCCCGGTGGCGTCTCCAAGGATTTGCCGGATGGACTGGCGGAAAAGATTCAGTCGTTCACCGATGATTTTCCGTCCAAGATCGATGAATACGAAACCCTGTTGACCAACAACCGCATCTGGAAGCAGCGGCTGGTGGATATCGGGGTGGTGACAGCCGCCGAAGCGTTGGATATGGGTTATGTCGGACCGATGCTGCGGGGATCGGGCATCGCCTGGGATCTGCGCAAGGCCGAGCCTTATGACGCTTATGATCGGGTGGCCTTCGATATCCCGGTGGGCAAGAATGGCGACAGCTATGACCGGTATCTGGTGCGGGTCGAAGAGATTCGTCAGAGCAACCGTATCATCCAGCAGTGCCTGAAGCAGATGCCAACCGGTCCGGTCAAAACCGAGAATTTCAAGAGTTCGGTGCCGTACCGCAAAGAGATGCAACAGGGCATGGAGTCCCTGATTCTGCACTTCAAGCAGTTCAGCGAAGGGTTCGAGGCTCCGGTTGGTGAGGTCTATGTGGCCACCGAATCCCCCAAGGGAGAATTCGGGGTCTACATCATTTCCCACGGTGGCAACAAACCCTATCGGGTGAAGATCCGCGCTGCCGGTTTCAACCATTTGCAATCCTTGAAGACCATTCTGAAAGGACACATGTTGGCCGATGTCACCACCATCGTGGGGACCATCGACATCGTGTTTGGTGAAATCGACCGGTGATCGGCCATAACCGGACCTGTGGAAGTTTCAAGGTCTGGTCGGGTGTTATCGACCTTTGCACGAGGCGTCGCGTTTGATGAACGAGCGGAGTACACTATCCACGGGAGTCACGCCCCGGTTTTCCGAGGAGTCGCTGCGACAGATCGAAGTGATCTTCCAGCGCTATCCGGCCGATCGGCGGCAATCAGCGGTCATGCCGATTCTCCATCTGGCCCAGCGGGAGTTCGGCGGTTGGCTCTCCCGGGAAAGCTTGGATTATGTGGCGGAACTGGTGGGCATGCCCCCGATCCGGGTGTACGAGGTGGCCACGTTCTACACCATGTACAACCTGAAGCCCGTGGGACGTTATCACATTCAGGCCTGTACCAACATCTCCTGCTGGCTGTGCGGTTCGGATCAGGTCATGGATGCCCTGAAACGCAAACTCAAGCTGGCGGCAGGTCAGACCAGCGAAGACAAACGGTTCACCCTGGCCGAGGTGGAGTGCCTGGGGGCGTGTGTCAACGCGCCGATGATGCAGATCAATGACGATTACTATGAAAATTTGACTGCCGACAAGGTGGTCGAAATCATCGACCGTCTCCCTTGACCTGCGGCCATGCAAAACACGGCGGACTCCACAACGGATAACATCCCATGAAGATCGTCTATCAGAATATTCACCTCGCCAACAGTCACACGATGGCCGTTTACGAAGCCAACGGGGGCTACAAGGCGTTGCTCAAGGCCATCGAACTGGGCAGCGACGAGGTTATCGAAGAGGTCAAACGCTCCGGCATCCGGGGTCGGGGTGGCGCGGGATTTCCGGCGGGCCTCAAATGGTCCTTCATCCCCAAGAACGATCCTCGTCCCAAGTACCTCACCTGCAACGCCGACGAAGGCGAACCGGGCACCTGCAAGGACCGGGACATCATCCGCTACGATCCCCATCGTCTGATCGAAGGGATGATCATCTGTGGCTTCGCGGTCGGAATCCAGCAGGGATACATCTACATTCGCGGTGAGTTCTACCGGGAGACGGAACGGCTTCAGGCCGCCATCGACGAAGCCTATGCCAAAGGCATTTTGGGTGAGAATGTCTGTGGCAAGGGGGTGCGTTTCCATCTGGCAATCCATCGGGGTGGCGGGGCGTATGTGTGCGGCGAGGAGACGGGACTGATCGAGTCCATCGAGGGCAAAAAGGGTCAACCCCGCCTCAAGCCTCCGTTTCCAGCCAATATCGGTCTGTATGGCTGTCCTACGGTGATCAACAACGTCGAAACCCTGGCCTCCATTCCCACCATCATTGAGCGGGGCGGGACGTGGTACGGCGGGTTGGGTGTGGCCAAGTCCAGTGGCACCAAGATTTTTTCGGTTTCCGGGCATGTCAACAAGCCCGGAAACTACGAAGTCGAACTGGGCATTCCCCTGAAAACCTTGCTGGAAGACCATGCCGGCGGCGTGCGTGGCGGTTGGAGCAATCTCAAGGGGGTGATTCCCGGCGGTTCCTCCTCTCCGATTCTGCCTGCGGAAGTGTGCGCCACCATTACCATGGATTACGACTCCCTGGGCAAGGCGGGCACCATGCTCGGCTCCGGGGCGGTCATTGTGCTCGACAAGTCGGTCTGCATCGTGCGGGCGGTTGCCCGGCTGTCGCGTTTTTACCGGCATGAGTCCTGTGGCCAATGCACACCGTGCCGCGAAGGGACCGGCTGGCTGGCGCAAATCATGACCCGCATGGAAGCGGGTCAAGGCACCCTCGAAGACATCGACCTGTTGCAAGACATCTGCGCCAACATCGGGGGCAAGACCATCTGCGCCCTGGGGGACGCGGCGGCAGGACCGGTGATGGGTGCAATCCGGGCGTTCAAGGAAGAGTTCATCTACCACGTGGAGCACGGCCGCTGCATGGCGGGATGAGGAGCAAGCTTGCAAAATGCCTACTCTGATCATCGACGGGAAGGAAATTGATGTCAAGCCTGGGACCTCCATCATGGAGGCCGCCAAGCTCCTGGGCATCTTTATTCCCCATTTTTGCTATCATCCCAAACTTCCCATCGCGGGCAACTGTCGCATGTGCCTGGTGGAAGTGGAGAAAATGCCCAAGCCGGTGATCTCTTGCGCCATGCCGGTGAGCGAAGGCATGGTGGTGAAGACCGAATCCGACATGGTGCGCAAGGCGCGCCAGGGCGTTCTGGAATTTTTGCTGATCAACCATCCGCTGGATTGTCCGGTGTGCGATCAGGGCGGGGAGTGTACCCTCCAGGATCTGGCCATGAAATATGGTCCGGACCGCTCCCGCTTCCACGATCACAAACGTGAGGTGCCCAATTACGATCTGGGCCCCATCATCGAAACCGAGATGAACCGCTGCATCCATTGCACCCGCTGCATCCGTTTTTCCGAGGATGTCTCCGGCGTCGAGCAGATGGGGGCGGTCTATCGGGGCGATCACATGCGGGTCGGACCGTTTGTGGACGCCATCCTGGATTCGGAATTGACCGGCAATCTGGCCGAAATCTGTCCGGTGGGCGCCTTGAATCTCAAGCCGTTCCATTTTCAGGCCAGAGGCTGGGAACTCAAGCATGCCGATGGGGTGTGTCCCCACTGTTCCGTGGGCTGTCATACCCGGGTGGATCATCTGGATGGTCGCATTCTGCGGGTCATGTCCCGCACCTGGAACGAAGGCAACGAAACTTGGCTGTGCGACAAGGGCCGTTTCGCCAGCGATGGTCTGGGCGTCGAGCGTCTGTTGGCCCCGACGATCCGTGCGGACAAGGCAAGCCAGCCGAAGAAGGTCAGTTGGCCCGAGGCGCTGGATCAGGCGGCCGCCATCTTGAAGTCGGTCAAACCCGAGGAGGTGGCGGGGTTGGCTTCCGACGCCATCCAGGGTGGAGAGGAGTTGTATGCCTTCCAGGAGTTCATGCGTCAGGTGGTGGGTACCCCCCATCTGGATCACCGGTTGCGTCAGCGGGATTTCAGCGGAGATGAGTTGGCCTTGACCCGGGCCGATCTGTTGATGAATACCCCTCTGTCCGATCTCAACGGCGCGGATGCCATTGTGCTGGTGGGGTGCGATCCCCGTTTTGAAACGCCGATCTTGAATCTGCGTCTGCGTCGCGCCACTCAGGGTGGAGCCCGTGTGATCGCGATTCATCCCAAGCGTTTGAACAGCAATCTGCTGAATCTGACCCAGCTTGTCGTGGCGCCGGGGGGAGAGGTGGCGCGTCTCAATCAGGCGCTGCTGGCCCTGGAAGCCAACGATGAGCAGGATCCGGTGGCGGTTTTGCTGAAGTCGGCCAAAAAGCCGGTGATGATCCTGGGGGAGCATGCCATTCACCATCCGGAAGCCGAGGCTTTGCGCCGTCTGAGTGTGGCGCTGCTCGACAAGGTGGGTGCAATCGGTGCCCACTGGAATGGATTCAATCGGGTATCTGGCCGGGGCAACAGCGCGGCGGCCCAGGATCTGGGTGTGGTGCCCCATCGTGGGCCTGGATACACCCGTCTGGATGGGGTCGGCCTGAATGCCGCGGGCATCCTGGAAGCGGCTGCAGCTGGCCGGGTGAAGGTGCTGTTCTTGTTGGGTGTGGATCCCATCGCAGAGGCGTTGGATCAGGATCTGGCCAGGCGGGCCATGGAGAAGGCCCGGGTGATCCATCTGGGGGCGTTCGACGGCACGGCGGCGCAAATGGCCGAGGTGGTGCTGCCCGGATTGGCGCCGGGAGAAAAGCCCATGACCTTGACCAACGGCGAAGGCCGTGTGCAACGCAGTGCCCGTGCGGGGAATGGTCCTTTGGAGGCCAAAGAGGATTGGCGTATTCTGCGGGGCTTAAGCGATCGTTTTTCCGCTCCCCTGGGTTACAACGATCTGGAAGCCCTGCGCAAAAAGATGGCAGCCAGCGATCATCGGTATGATCTTTCCAAACTGGGGCCGGGCGAGTCGCCCCGGGCCTGTGATCACAGCCCGGTGACCAAAGGTTTGCCCGTGACCGTGAACGGCGCAGATGGGGTCGGCGGCATTCGACTGGTGCTGGACTCCTCCTTCTACCGGGATGATCCGGTGGCGTGGCGCTCCAAGGTCATGGCCAAGCTGGCCCGGGATGGACGGTTGCGGATTCATCCGGACGACGCCGCTGGCATGGCGATTGTTCAGAATGGTTTGGTTCGGGTGCTGCACGGGGAAAAGCGGGTCGAAATTCGGGCCGAGTTGGACAAGAATGTACCCCATGGGGTGGTTTTTGGCGACTTTGGACCGGGTGAAAGCTCCTTGCGCGGGTTGTGCGATTACACCAGCGGTTTCCCGAAAGTGAGCCTGGTCGCCTTGCCCGGATGATCGGGCCGTGGGGGTCGGACAGGATGCGGTATTGTGGCGTTTCAAGCGTGGACCGGGGACAAAATGCCTGAATTTCTGAATCCAATCTTGGGAACCATCCATGGCTACGGGGTAGGACTCCTGGGAGCCACCTTGTGGACGGTGGTTTGGACCGTGATCAAGATCGTGATCCTTCTGGCTCCGGTACTGTTCATGGTCACCTACATCACCCTGGCGGAACGCAAGATCATCGGGTTCATGCAGGTGCGTTATGGACCCAACCGGGTGGGCTTCTGGGGGATTCTGCAACCCCTGGCGGATGCGGCGAAACTGCTGTTCAAAGAGTTGCTGCTGCCGGAAAAGGCGGACAAGGTCATCTTTCTGCTGGCCCCGGCCCTGACCCTGGTTCCGGCCTTGATCGCCTGGGCGGTGATTCCCTTTGCGCCGGGTCTGGTGCTGGCGGATATCAACATCGGCATTCTCTACATCCTGGCCATCTCCTCGTTGGGGGTGTACGGCATCATCATGGCAGGATGGGGCTCCAACAACCGCTTCAGCTTTCTGGGCGGATTGCGTTCGGCGGCCCAGATGGTCTCTTATGAAGTCTCCATGGGCTTCACGCTCATTCCGGTGGTGCTGCTTTCGGGAAGTCTCAACCTCACCGACGTGGTCAATGCCCAAAAGAGTGTCTGGTTCGTGGTGCCGTTGTTGCCCATGTTCGTGATCTATTTCATCTCCGTGGTGGCCGAGACCAACCGTGCCCCCTTCGATCTGCCCGAGGCCGAAGCCGAACTGGTGGCCGGGTTCATCACCGAATATTCCGCCATGAGTTCCGGACTGTTCTTCATGGGTGAATACGCCAACATGATCCTGGTGTCGTTCATGGGATCGATTCTCTTTCTGGGCGGTTGGCTGCCCCCGGCCCAGTTCCTCTCCTTCATTCCGGGGATCATCTGGCTGGGCATCAAGGCGGGATTGTTGCTGTTCGTCTTTTTGTGGATCCGGGCTACCTTTCCCCGCTACCGTTATGATCAACTCATGCGTCTGGGCTGGAAAGTGTTCCTCCCCATCTCGCTGTTGTGGATCTTTGTCACCGGACTGGGTGTGCTTCTTTTCGGCAAGGCGTAAGGAGACGCTAAGATGGGTTTGAATTTCAAGGCGTTGGCGGATACGTTCGCCTTAAGGGAGTTGGCTGCGGGCATGGCCGTCACCTTGCGGCACATGTTCAAGCCCCACATCACCATTCAATACCCCGAGGAGCGCACGCCGCTTTCTCCCCGGTTCCGGGGCGAACACGCCCTGCGACGGGACGAGGCGGGCAAGGAGCGCTGTGTGGCCTGCAAACTGTGCGAGGCCGTCTGTCCGGCCCAGGCGATCTATATCGAGATCGACCCCACCAGTGTGGCCGAACAGCGGTTGACCAAGGTTTACAGCATCGACGAAACCAAGTGCATCTTCTGTGGTTTTTGTCAGGAGGCCTGTCCGGTGGATGCCATCGTGCTGGGGCCGAATTTCGAGTTTCATGGATACAAGCGCGAGGATCTCTTTTATGACAAGGCCAAACTCCTGGCCAACGGCGAGCGTTGGAAAAAGGAAATCGACGCCAACCTGGCCGCAGATGCCAAGTACCGTTAGGTGGAGTGCATAGATCATGGCAGCGGATCTCGTGTTTTATTTTTTTTCGGCCATCACCGTGGGGGCAGCCCTGGGGGTGATTATCAGTCGGAATCAGGTCCATTCGGTCCTGTTTCTGATTCTGGCCTTTTTCAACACCGCCGGACTTTTTGTCCTGCTCCAGGCGGAGTTTCTGGCCGCTCTGTTGGTCATCGTCTACATGGGCGCTGTGGCCGTGTTGTTCTTGTTTGTGGTGATGATGCTCGACGTGGATTTCGAGGAGTTGCGTCGGGGCGCCTTGCAGCATCTACCCATGGGAATCGCTGTGGGTGCGGTGCTCGCAGTTGAGTTTGCCTTCATTCTCAATGGGGTCCATGTGGACGGACCGGCCCAGGCCGCTGGAGTCCCGGTCACGAATACCGTGGCCATTGGTCAACTGCTGTATACCCGCTTTCTGTTGCCCTTCGAGATCGCCTCGTTGATTCTGCTGGTGGCCTTGATTGGCGCGGTGGTGCTGACCTTGCGGAAGCGCAAGGGGGTCAAGCGTCAGGATATCTCCAATCAGGTCGCCCGTACACGGGAAGAGGCTGTCAAACTGGTCCAGGTCGCCTCGGGTGAGGGAGCCAAGCCATGAGTCTGCATCATTTTCTGATCCTGAGTGCCATTCTGTTCACCATCGGCATCGTCGGGATCTTTCTGAACCGGCGCAACATGATCATCATTTTGATGAGCATCGAGCTGATCCTGTTGGCGGTGAATATCAACTTTGTGGCCTTCTCCCACTATCTCGGGGATGTGTCGGGTCAGATCTTCACCTTCTTCGTCATGACCGTGGCCGCCGCCGAAGCCGCCATTGGTCTGGCCATTCTGGTCGCCTTTTTCCGTAACCGATCCACCATTGACGTGGAAGAGATCGACTCCCTGAAGGGCTAGAAGTTAAGATACCCACCTGAAGCGGGATTTAAGACGACTATGAGCAAGAACCTCCTGATTATCCTACTGCCTCTCGTCGGCTCCATGATCGCCGGGCTTTTCGGACGGCGTTACCTGGGCAATGCGATGAGCCGTCTGGTCACCATCGCCTGCATGGTGGGTGCCCTGGCCTTGTCGATCCAGGCCTTCCTGGCCATTGCGGTGGGGGATGCCCCCACGGTCCATGAGCAGATCTTCTCCTGGATCGTCTCCGGGAAGTTCAAGGTCTCCTTCGCCATTCTTCTCGACCGGCTGACCGTGATCATGCTGGTGGTGGTCAATGGGGTCTCCACCCTGGTCCACATCTACTCTGTGGGCTACATGGAAGAGGATCCGGACCACGCCCGCTTTTTTTCGTATCTCTCCTTTTTCACCTTTTCCATGCTCATGCTGGTGACGGGTGACAATTTCCTCCAACTCTTCTTCGGTTGGGAAGGGGTGGGGCTGGCTTCTTATCTGCTCATCGGCTTCTGGTTCACCAAGGAATCCGCCTGCAATGCGGCCATCAAGGCCTTTTTGGTCAACCGTGTCGGCGATTTCGGTTTTGCCTTGGGCATCTTCACCATCTATATGGTGTTCGGCACTCTGGACTATGCCGAGGTGTTCCGCATGGCCGGAAGCGGGCAATTCCAGCCTACCATGGATTTCCCCCTGTGGGGAGCCGTGCCCACCATCACCTTGATCTGTCTGCTGCTGTTCATTGGTGCCATGGGCAAATCCGCCCAGTTGGGCCTGCACACCTGGTTGCCGGACGCCATGGAAGGTCCGACCCCGGTTTCCGCCTTGATCCATGCCGCCACCATGGTCACCGCCGGTGTCTTCATGGTCTGCCGCGCCTCGCCGCTGTTTGAACTCTCCCAGACCGCTCTCAACGTGGTGACGGTGGTGGGGGCTTCCACCGCCCTGTTCGCCGCCACCGTGGGTCTGGTGCAAAACGACATCAAGCGGGTGATCGCCTATTCCACCTGTTCCCAGTTGGGTTACATGTTTTTTGCCGCCGGTGTTTCCGCTTATCCCGCCGCCATGTTTCATCTGTTCACCCATGCCTTCTTCAAGGCGCTGCTGTTCCTGGGGGCTGGCGCGGTGATTCATGCCATGCACCACGAGCAGGATATGCGCCATATGGGGGGACTGTTCAAGAAGATCCCCATCACCTATGCGGTCATGATGATCGGCACTTTGGCCTTGACCGGCTTTCCGTATCTGGCGGGTTTTTACTCCAAGGACGCCATTTTGGAATCCGCCTATGCCGCCCATACCACGGTGGGCACACTGGCCTGGATCATGGGCATGCTCGCCGCCATTCTGACCACCTTTTATTCGTTCCGGCTGGTCTTCATGACCTTCCACGGCGCCCCCCCGAAGGATCATCACGCCAAGCATGCCTATGACCACGCCCACGAGGCCCCCTGGTCCATGCGCTTTCCGTTGCTGGTGTTGGCCATCGGCTCCTTGATCTGCGGTGTGCTGGGACAGACCATGGTCCATGAAGGGTGGTTCAAGGAGGCGATCTTCATCGCCAAAGGACACGATGCCCTGGCCCACGCCCATCATGTGGCCGCCTGGGTCAAATGGTCTCCTTTCGGCATGTTCATCATCGGTCTGGCCTTGGCGTGGTTGCTGTATGTCAAAACCCCCACCCTGCCTGCCATCATGGCTGGACATTGGCGCAACATCTATCAGTTCCTGCTCAATGCCTGGTATTTCGACCGGCTCTACGATCGTCTGTTCGTGCGTCCCGCACGTCAGATCGGACAAGGTCTGTGGCAGACGGGTGATGTGACCATCATCGATGGCTTCGGTGTCAACGGCGTGGCCGCCACGGTTGGACGCTTGGCACAGGGGCTCAAGCGGCTTCAGACCGGCTATGTCTATCATTATGCCTTTGCCATGGTGATCGGGCTGTTGGTCCTGATCACGGTGTATGCTTGAACGGCGGGAGAATTTGGCGATGCTGAGTCTTGTAACATTCCTTCCGCTTGTCGGAGCCCTGGTCATCCTGCTCGCGATCCGTGATGACGGCGCGGCCCGCAAGACCGCTCTCGGGGTCTCGCTGCTCACCTTTGTGATCAGCCTGGGACTTTTGAAAGGCTTCGATACCAGTTCGGCCAAGTTCCAGTTCCTCGAAGAGGTGAGCTGGCTGCCCGAGTATGGCATTGCCTATCGCATGGGTGTGGATGGCATCAGCCTGCCCTTTGTGCTGCTCACCACCTTCCTGACCCCCATCTGCCTGTTGGCATCCTGGGAGTCGGTGCAGAAACGGGTGCGGGAGTACCTCATGGCCTTCCTGGCTCTGGAAAGCTTTGTGGTGGGCGTTTTTTGCGCCCTGGACTTCATCCTGTTCTATGTGCTGTGGGAAGCCATGCTGATCCCGATGTTCCTGATCATCGGCGTCTGGGGTGGACCCAACCGGGTTTACGCGGCCCTCAAGTTTTTCCTGTACACCCTGGCCGGTTCGGTGCTGATGCTGGTCGCCATCCTCTCCTTGGGGTATGCGGGTCACACCTTCTCCGTTCCCGCTCTCATGGAATTGCCCTTGTCGTTTGGCTTCCAGGTCTGGCTGTTCCTGGGGCTGTTCGCCTCCTTCGCGGTGAAGGTGCCCATGTGGCCGGTCCACACTTGGTTGCCCGACGCCCATGTGGAAGCTCCCACCGCCGGATCGGTGATCCTGGCCGGTATCCTCCTGAAAATGGGTGCTTACGGTTTCCTGCGCTTCTCCCTGCCCATTTTGCCGGATGCTTCCCGCTTCTTCATTCCGTTGATCTTCGGTCTGTCCCTGGTGGCGGTGGTCTATACCGCGCTGGTGGCCCTGATGCAAAAGGATCTGAAGAAATTGGTGGCCTACTCTTCGGTTTCGCACATGGGCTTTGTCACCATCGGCATCTTCGCTCTGAATCAACAGGGCCTGGAGGGGAGCATCCTCCAGATGGTCAACCACGGTATCGTCTCCGGCGCCCTCTTTTTGGCCGTTGGGGTGATCTATGACCGGATGCATACCCGTGAAATCGCCCACTTCGGTGGTGTGGCCCACGTGATGCCGGTGTATGCGGTCATTTTCATGATCTTCACCATGGCGTCGGCGGGTCTGCCGGGCACCAACAGCTTCGTGGGCGAAATTCTCATCCTGCTGGGAGCGTTCATGGCCAACAAGGCGGTGGCCATGGTGGCGGCTACCGGTCTGGTCTTCGGCGCGGCCTATATGCTGTGGATGTTCAAACGGGTGGTCTTTGGCCCGGTGGGCAACGACGAGGTGCGTGCCATGAAGGATCTTTCGGCCCGGGAGGTGGCGCTCTTTCTGCCCTTGCTGGTCCTGGTCTTCTGGATCGGATTTTATCCCGGACCCTTCCTGAACCTGTTCCACGCCTCGGTGGAACATCTGCTGACGCAAGCCGCCGTGGTCAAGACCGGTGCGGTGGCGGTGGCTTCATTCTAAATCGATCTGCACGGTTTCATCCATACGGGGAGCATGCAAGAAAATGCCAGTCCAAATGCCGGATATCAACCTGGTTACGATGCTGCCGGAGATCCTGATCGGGATCCTGGGTCTGGTGGTGTTGCTTAAAAGTGCCTGGGGGGATGAAAATCGGGGTGGCAAACTGGTCATGATGGCCATCGCCGGAGTGGCCGCCGCTGCCGCTATCACCTTGGGATCGGGCAATGGCTCCTCTTTTGGTGGCTTTTTCATCAATGATCCCTTTGCCCGCGCCATGAAGCTTTTGATGTTTCTGGCCACGGGATTGGTGTTGTTCATGTCCATGGAGTTCATGAAGCGTCACAAGTACGATGGCGGGGAGTATCAGGTGCTCACCCTCATGGCCCTGCTTGGTGGCATGATCATGGCCTCTGCCGGGGATTTCATCGTTTTGTATCTCGGCCTGGAGTTGATGTCCCTTTCCATCTATGTGCTGGCGGCTTGGAATCGGGATGATGTGCGTTCCAACGAGGCGGGTCTGAAATATTTTGTCCTGGGCTCCATGGCCTCCGGATTTTTGCTGTATGGCATCACCCTGATCTACGGCACCACCGGCACCACCTTGTTCACCGGTGTGGCCACGGCCCTGGGTCACGGCCATATCACCTCGGCCACGGTGCTGGGTGTGGTGCTGGTGCTGGCCGGCATGAGCTTCAAGGTGGCTGCCGCCCCGTTCCACATGTGGGCTCCGGATGTCTACGAAGGCGCCCCCACTTCGGTCACCGCCTTCATGGCTGTGCTGCCGAAAGTGGCCGCCTTTGCCGCCATCTTCCGGGTGCTGCTGATCGCCTTCCCGTCGCTTCACAGCCATTGGAATCCCCTGTTGCAGTTGGTGGCCCTGCTCTCTTTGGCGGTGGGCGCCATTGCCGCCATCGCCCAGACCAATATCAAGCGCATGCTGGCTTACTCTTCCATCGGCCATGTGGGCTTCATCCTGCTGGGGCTGACCGCCCATAGCGGATTGGGCTATCAGAGTGTGGTGGCCTATCTGGCCATCTACATCTTCACCAATGTGGGTGCCTTTGCCGTGATCCTGCTGCTCAATCGGGCCGGGGTGGGAGATGGCATCGAGGATTACAAGGGACTGGCCCACAAACGGCCCATGGTGGCCTTCCTGATGGCGCTGTTCATGTTCTCCATGGCGGGCATTCCGCCCCTGGCCGGTTTCATGGGCAAGCTGTATGTGTTCATGGCGGCGATTCAGTCCGACATGATGGCTTTGGCCATCGCCGGCGTGCTGTTTTCGGCCATTGGTGCCTTTTATTATCTGCGCATCGTCAAGTTCATGTATTTCGATCAACCGGCGGATGGCGCCTTTGTCATGACTCTCGATTTTCCCGCACGGGCAATTCTGACCGTGACGGGTGTGATCATGCTCTTCTGGGGACTCTTTCCGGGTGCGTTGCTGGCCTGGAGCGCGGCGAGCATCAAGGTGTTCTTGTAAGCCAGGACAGGGCGTCCACGATCTGAAGAGGTCTGGAGAAGCACTTTCCAGACCTCTTTTTCATTTTCCGGTGTCGTGATTTCGGGTATGGCTGCACACTCCATTCTGGCGTCCCTCATACGGCAGGAGATGATGGCAAACGGTGGGGTGATCCCGTTTCATCGTTTCATGGCGCTCGCGCTTTATCATCCCGAGCATGGCTATTACATGTCGGGGCGCACCCGTGTTGGTCGGGGAGGGGATTTTGTCACGGCCCCGGAGTTGACCTCTGTGTTCGGCGAATTGCTGACCCTGCAATGCATCGAGATTTGGCAATACCTGGGGTCTCCGTCACGTTTTCAGGTGGTGGAGATGGGGGGAGGCAGCGGGCGACTGGCTTTGGATCTGTTGAATACCGCCCGTCGGTTTCCCGCCTTTTTTGCCGCTTTGACCCTGTGCATGGTGGAAACCAGTCCGGATTTCACCGCCCGGCAGCAACATTTGTTGCAAGAAGCCGGCTTCGGGCCGGAACGGGTGATATGGCTGATTGACCTGCCGGAGGTGGTGGAACAGGGGGTGATTCTGGGCAACGAGTTTCTCGACGCCTTGCCGGTCCACTGGGTGGAGAGGACGCCGGACGGTTTGCGGGAGATCGGGGTGGGTGTCGATGGGGATGGGGCGTGGCAAACCCGTCTGATGACCCCGATCGCTCCGCTGGAGGCGGATTGTTTCGAGCGTTTGGGCATCGATCTGCCGGTGGGCTTCAAGGCGGAGGTGGGGTTGCAGGCCGAGGCATGGATGGAACGGGTGGGGCGGGTGTTGCGGCGCGGCGTGGTGTTGATGATCGATTACGGCGAGGCGGGGCGGGATCACTTTTCCGGCAGGCGTCCGGAAGGCACCCTGGTGGGGCATCGGGATGGGGAACGGGTGGATGATCCGTTGCGGCATGTGGGGGAGATGGATCTGACCGCCCATGTGGATTTTTCCGCCATGGCCCGCGCCGGGGCCAGGGGCGGTTTGGAAGGGTTGGGTTTTACCACCCAGGGGTGGTTTTTGATGGGGTTGGGCATTCTGGAGCGGTTGGAGATGGCCTCCAGAACAATGACACCAGAAGCGGTCGATGCCTTGCGCAAGGTGGCCATGCGCTTGTTGCTGCCGGACGAGATGGGGGAGCGTTTCAAGGTGCTGGCCATGGGTCGGGGGTGTGATGCCGGGGTTTTGTCGGGATTTCGGTTGAATGATCAGCGGCAACGATTATAGAATGTTTCGTTGAGAATGGGGTGTCATCGAATCGGAGTCTGGTCAAGAGGGTGATAAGGGACAAGTCATGGGTATCCTGAAGGGAAAGCGTGGTTTGATTTTTGGTCTGGCCAACGAGCGCAGCATCGCCTGGGGAATTGCGCGCGCCTGCCATCGGGAGGGGGCGGTGTTGGGTTTCAACTATTTGGGAGATGCGCTGGAAAAGCGGGTGCGTCCTTTGGCGCAGGAGTTGGGATCCGATTTTGTGATGCCCTGCAATCTCAATAACGACGAGGAGATCGATACGGTCTTCAAGGAGGTCGAATCCCGTTGGGGTGGGGTGGATTTCCTGGTTCACTCCGTGGCCTTCGCCAAGAAGGAGGAGCTGGACGGCTACTATTACGACACCTCCCGCGAGGGATTCCGCATTGCCATGGAGACCTCGGTTTACTCCTTGACCGCGTTGTGTGGCCGGGCCGCGCCGCTGATGCAAAACGGGGGATCGATCATTACCTTGACCTATCTGGGAGCCGAGCGGGTCATGCCCCATTACAACGTCATGGGGGTGGCCAAGGCGGCGCTGGAGGCGAGCGTGCGTTATCTGGCGGTGGATTTCGGACCCAAGAACATCCGGGTGAACGCCATTTCCGCAGGACCGATCCGCACCCTGGCTGCGGCAGGCATCGGGGATTTCAAGCACATCCTCAACTGGAACCGGGAAAACGCGCCGATGCGGCGTAATGTCACCATCGAGGAGGTGGGGGAGTCGGGATTGTATCTGCTGTCCGACATGAGCAGCGGTGTGACCGGCGAGGTGTTGCATGTGGATGCGGGATATCACGTGGTGGGCATGAAAGCCGTGGATCACGACGCGCCATGAGGATGGTCTGATGTCGGGCAATGGGATCGGGATGCTGTTTCGGCTGACCACCTTTGGCGAAAGCCATGGGCCGGCCTTGGGTGGAGTGGTGGAGGGGTGTCCGGCGGGCCTGCCTTTGTGCGAGGCGGATTTGCAGGGGGATCTGGACCGTCGGCGTCCGGGGCAGAATCGATTTACCACCGGGCGGCGGGAGCCGGATCAGGTGCGGATTTTGTCCGGGGTGTTCGAGGGGGTGACCACCGGTACCCCCATCGGTCTGATGATCGAAAATACCGATCAGCGTTCCCGGGATTATTCGGCCATTCAGGATCTGTTTCGTCCCGGGCATGCGGATTACGTCTATTGGCGCAAGCACGGGGTGCGGGATTATCGGGGGGGGGGACGGGCCTCGGCCCGGGAGACGGCGATGCGGGTGGCGGGGGGAGCGGTGGCCCGCAAGCTGTTGGCGACGGTGGGGGTGCGGATACGCGGCGCCTTGATCGCCATGGGGGAGGAACAGATCGACCGTTCCGCTTGGGATTGGGATGAGGTGGGGCGCAATCCGTTTTTTTCGCCGGATGCCGGGGCTGTGGAGCGTTTCGCCGTCTTGCTGGACGGGGTGCGCAACGCGGGGGATTCGGTGGGGGCAGTGTTGGAGGTGGTGGCCAGCGGTGTGGGTGTGGGTTGGGGGGAACCGGTGTTCGACCGTTTGGACGCGGACTTGGCCAAGGCGCTGATGGGTGTCAACGCGGTCAAGGGGGTGGAAATCGGCAGTGGCATGGAAATGGGGGCGGGTCGAGGCTCGCAATTGGCCGACGAGATGTTTCCGGATGGGCAGGGGGGGGTGACCTTCGGGAGCAATCATGCGGGTGGCATTCTGGGGGGCATGAGTACCGGACAGGAAATCGTGGCCCGTGTGGCCCTCAAGCCCACCTCTTCGATCCGCATTCCGCGGCGGACTGTGGATGTGAGCGGGCAGGCGCGGGAAGTGATCACCGAGGGGCGGCACGATCCGTGTGTGGGGATCCGGGCGGTACCGGTGGTGGAGGCGATGGTGGCCTTGACCCTGGCGGATCACTGGTTGCGTTGGCGCAGCCGGGAAGGGTGGCGTTTGTAACTATTGAAAAAAAGAAGGGGTCTGGGGGATTCCTCCCCCAGGACTTTGACCGTTCATCTTAAAAAAAATCTTTTTCAAAAACAATCCAAACCGCAAGACACAATTTCATCCCTCCTTGTTTTCATTTTCTGGCTTCGTTTCATCCGGTTGCATCTCTTGGGCATACCAGAAAACCAGTGTGTATTTCCCGAGACCGATCCGATCGCCATGCTTGAGTCCATGTTCCTGGATTTTGGTGCCATTCACCGAAATGCCGTTTTTGCTGCCCAGATCCTTCAAAAGATAGCGGTCTTCGGCGACCCGCAGGATCTGGGCATGAGTGCGGGAGACGGGAATGTAGTGCAAGGAAATGTCGTTGACCGAGGCGCGACCGATGGTGACAATCTCCTTGTCCAGGTGATAATCCCGGACCAGCACACCATTTTCCAGCAGGACGATCCTGGGATGTCCGTCGTTTGACATATCAGGCCGCCTGCCTTAAAAGCCGTTTCCAGGTCCAGCGGGGCCGGACCAGGGGATCGGTGGTCAGGGGGCGCACGGCCAGCAGGGTTTGACCCACCCGGATGAGGCTTCGATCCGGCAGGGGCATGGCCATCACCACCTTGAGCCATGGGGTGTGATCCGCTTCCGGGGCATGGAGATGGGTGCCGTTGGTGCTGCCCAGATCTTCGATCATCCAGAATCCCTTGGGATGCAGAAAGATCCGGCAATGGTTGCGGGAGACCCGATTGTCCTGCAACGCGATGCGTACGCAGTTGGGGGGCAGGGGATGATCCAATCCGGCGCGTCCGATGACATATTCGGGCCGCTCCTGGAGGTGATAGTGGAAGTCATACCCGCTGCAATCCGGCTCCTGAATGTGGAACAGAATCTGCGGGACGGTGGCTGTCCCCGAATGGCGCGAGCGGCCTGATAACCGATTCATGGTCATGGTTTCCTGTGTGATGGAGAGTGCTCCTTTGTTTGGCGTAACTAGCAAAAGATGTACCATTGGCAAGATGTGCGACATTTTTCCCATCGAACCCGGTGATGCCCGATGATCGAGGCCTTTTTCAAGAGTCTGGAAGGGCCAAAGCGGCCTTTGTTCTGGCTGCATGGCACGGTGGATGGGCCGGTGGAGGCGGTGGATTCGAGCCGTTTTCTGCACGAGGCGCGTCGTTGGGCTTGGCGATTGCGTCAATCCCCCGAGCCGGTGGTGGGCATTTTGGGGCGCATGACTTTTTCGATGACGGCGGCCTGGTTCGGGGCGATTCTGGCGGGGCGCTTGCCGGTTTTTTTGTCCCATCCGAGCCGCAAGATCACCCCGGAAGAGTACGCCCGCAAACTGGCCAACTATCGGGAACGGTTCGGCGGATGCGTGATGGTGGGGGAGGCGGTGGATCGGGGGGTCTGTCCGGAATTGCTCTCGGATGCGGATCTGCGGTTGGATCCGGTGCCTGAAGTCGTGCCTTGGCCGTCATGGACGCCGGATCGACCGCTTTTTTTGCAGTGCAGTTCCGGGACTACGGGGCTGCAAAAGGCGGTGGCCATCACTTCGGCCATGTTGACCGCCCAGGTGCAAGCCCATGCCCAGGCCTTGAAACTCGATCCGCGGCACGACCGGATGGTCAGTTGGCTGCCTTTGTATCACGACATGGGACTGGCCGGGGTGTTTCTGCCCGCGCTGCTCACCGGCACTCCCTTGCATCTGCTGGATACCTTTGAATGGTCGGCCAATCCGGCCTGGCTGTTGGCGGTGATCGAACGGCAACGGGGTACCTTGTGCTGGTTGCCCAATTTTGCCTTTTCGTGGCTGGCGCGGGTGGGTGGGTGCTTCGATCTGGGTGCGATGCGCGCCTTCATCAACTGTTCGGAGCCGGTTTCGTCGGGGGCGTTTGACCGTTTTGTCGCGGCGTTCGGGGTGAAAGGGGAGCAGTTGGCGGTCTGTTACGCTTTGGCGGAAAATGTCTTCGCGGCCACGTTGACCCCGTTGGGCGCTCCTCCCGGTGTGCTGGTGTTGGACCGGGCCGCTTTGGCGCGGCGACAGGTGCAGGTGCGGGGCCGGGGAGTGGCGGGTGGTGGTGTCGCCAACGATCAACCGGAAACGCACACGGTGGTATTTGGCTGCGGGGCGTCCTTGCCGGGGGTGTCGATTCGCATCGTCTGCCGTTCGGAAGAGGAGCAGGTAGGGGAGATTTTGTTGGCCGGTGGGGGGGCGGTGGGGGGCTATCACGGTCAGCCCCCGTTGCGGGAGGATGGCTGGTTTCCCACCGGGGATCTGGGGTTTGTGCGAGACGGGGAGCTGTATGTCACCGGACGGATCAAGGATCTGATCATCCAGAATGGCAAGAATATCCATCCGGCGGATCTGGAAGAGGCTTTGGGACGTTTTCCGGAGGTGCAACCGGGGCGGGTGGTGGCTTTGGGGCGCATGGACGCGGAGGTGGATTCCGAGCGGATTGTGGTGTTGTGCGAGCCGGCGCAGGATTTGACCCCGGAGGCGCAACGGCAGTTGCGGATCCGTTTGCAGCAGGCTCTCGATTCCTGGTTCGACATCCGTTCCGAGGTGGATTGCGTGCCGCGCCATTGGCTGAAAAAGACCTCCAGCGGCAAGCTGGCCCGTCTGGAGAATCTGCGCCGTTACGAAAGCGCGCTGAATACCGAAATCCAGTTGATCGGAGACAGCCATGTGCGGATTTTCTGGAGTGGTCCCACCAGCCATCACAACCGGTATCGGCGCATTCATGCCCATTGGCTGGGATTGATCTGGTCGGAAAACTGGCAGCAGACCTTGCCATTTTTTTCCAATCTGGTGGGGCGCATGGGGCCGACGGATGTGTTGATTTTGGCCTGTGGCGAGCCGGAGTGCCGCTCGATCTTTCCGCAGGATCCGGATCCGGAAGCGCGCATTCTGCGGTCGGTGGGGGCGTACCGGGAGTGTCTGACGGTGTTGCGTCGCCTTTGGTCGGGGCGGATGGCCTTCATGACCGGGATTCCCACCCATCCGTTGAACATCGACAACGGCGATGCCCAATGGCCCATCCGGGGTACTCCCGAGGTGCGTTATCATTGGCAGGCTTTATTCTATCGGCGCATGCGGGCGCTTTGCACCGAACTGGTCATCCATTTCATCGATGTCTGCACTCCGCTGCTGGGTGCCGACGGGCGCATGGATCCATCCCTGTTGTGTGACAAGGCCCATCTGGATCCGGTCCACGAGGGGGTGATTCTCAAGGCCATACAGGAGCGTTTTGGACATCTGGATCTTTCGGCCAACGATCCGGCCCCGGAAGATCGCCTTTGGGACGGCAGTTATGATCACTATGTCGCGTTGATGCGTCTGAAAGTGCGGTCCTTTTACCCCATGATCGAAGAGTCGGACTGGTCGAAGTTGATCTCCGGCGGGGTGTTGGACTCATTGAGTCTGGTGGCGTTGATCGCCATGTTGAATCGGACGTTTCGTTTTCAACTCGATCCGGCCACTTTGCGGCGCGAGGATTTTGAATCCATAGACAGGATCTGGGAGCGGTTTGGGCCATGAGTGAACACGATGGCGATTTTTTATCGGGAGATGGTGGCATTTCATCGGCCACGATTCTGGGGATGGTTGAAACCATCGTTGCCCCTTTTCATCCCAGAAGAATTGTGGAATTTTGCCATATCACGGCGCCATCCACGACCCACTCCCCCATCACGAGGTGATCCAGACCCATGGTCTGAAAGGCGGACAAGGCCTCTTGGGGGGTGTTGACCAGGGGGGCGCCGTGGGGGTTGAAGCTGGTGTTGAGCAGCACGCCGAATCCGGTGCTCTCCTGCATGGCCGCCAGCAGGGCGGCAAAGGGACCGGGGGCGTCGTCGGCGACCATCTGGGGGCGGCAGGTGCCGTTGGGTCCGATCACGCCCGCCAGCGCGTTTTGGAATTCGGGGCGGACGTGGTAGAGACTGGTCATGCAGCGGTTTGGCGGACCGTGGTGATCCGCCAGCAGTCGCGCCGCCTCGCTGTCGCGCATGGCAGGGCAGAAGGGTTGATACCAGGCCCGTTTCTTGAGACGCAGGTTGAGGGTATCCCGAATGCCCGGCAGGTCGGGACGGGCCAGCACGCTGCGTCCTCCCAGGGCGCGGGGGCCATACTCCATGCGGCCCTGGAACCATCCCACGATGCGACCCGCGGTGAGCAGGCGGGCGGCTTCGGCCACGGGATCGGTCAGATGGCGATGGGGCAGGCCGCTGTTTTTCACCGCACGGGCGATGGTCTCCGGAGTCTGTTCCGGTCCCAGGTGCAGATCCGTCAGCCAATCCGTTCGGGGAGAGCCTGCCAGACACACCGCCCCCACCGCCAGTCCCCCGTCTCCCATGTGGGGAAAGACATGACACACCTCCACCCCGGGCAGAGCGCGGATGCGTCCATTCAGCCGCACATTGGCGAATACCCCTCCGGCGAGGGCCAGTCGTTTGGCTCCGGTTGCCTGCAGGGCGTTGGTGACCAGGGTGACCACCCAGTGTTCCAGGGCCTGTTGGGCCATGGCCGCGAAGGGTTCGCAGGCTTGATGCCAGAACAGCCGACGCAGTTGCCGCAGCTGTCCGCTGGCGTGGTGACGGGCCTGGAAATCGACTCCCGAGACCTGGATCCAATCCCGCAGGGGGTTGTTTTCCGGTTGGATCAGGGGGGCGTAGTCCGCCAGGGCCATGACTTTGCCTTCGTCTTCGAGTTCCCGCAGGTGGAGCAGATTGGTGACCTGCTCGAAAAAGATTCCCGCCGAATTCCGGGCCGCGATGGAGGCGATGGGGGTGAGTTGCCCCTGATGAAACCGATGCATACTGCCGGAACGGCCATCGCCCACACCGTCCAGGGTGATGACCAGGGTTTCATCCAGCCCCAGTCCGTGGGCGGCGGCGGCGGCGTGACAGCGGTGGTGGTCGAACAGCGTCAGGGGGCGGTGGGCCAGTCCCAGAGGTTTCAAATCCCTTTTCAAGGCGAGGGTGGAAAGCCAGCGGGTTGCCGGGTTGCCGGGCCATTCCGTGAGGTGGTATTTGGCCCAGCGGGTCAACGGATCCAGGGGGGAGGGGGCGGCCAGACGGCGGCGCAGTCGGTAGTAACGCTCTTTGCTGGCGGGCCACAGCCGGGCGATGGTTTTGGCCGGATCCGTGGTGCAGCCCACCACCCGGTGGACCTGATCCGGTTCGATCTGGCCTTGTCGCAGGCAGGCGAGGATGGATTGGCGGGGAAAGGCGATTTCCAGTTTGCGCCGGGTCAGCCGTTCCTCGTTGACCGCGCAGACCAGACGGCCATCTTGCATCAAGGCGGCTCCGGAATCGTGTCCATCCCAGATGCCGAGAATGTTTTTTCCGGAGTCGTTCATGGGCGTCCGCTGAAAAAAAGATCCCGGATCAGCACGTAACCATAGCGGATCCAGACCCGGGAGAGCCGGATTTTGGAGGTTCCGAAGATGCGGGCGTGCTCGTGGCTGGGCACTTCGGCGAGGCGATAGTTTTTTTGCAAGGTTTTCATCACCATTTCCTGTTCGATGGTGGTGATGTCCTCGTGCAGATCGAGTGACCGCAACACCGGGAGGCGCAGGGCGCGAAAGCCGTTCTGGCTGTCGCTGAGGCTCACCCCGAAGCGCCAGTTGATGCATGCGGTGATGAAGGCGCTGCCCGCCAGCCGGAAAAACTCCTGGAACGACCCGTGCAATTCGCTGGATCCTCCGGTGAGCCGGGAGGCCTGCACATGGTCGGCTTGGTTTTCGAGCAGGGGTCGCAGGAGTTTGGGAATGTCCGCCACGTCGTGGGAGCCGTCGGCGTCGATGAAGACCACCAGTTCGGTTGCGATGAACGGGATGATGGCGCGGATGGCGTAGCCTTTGCCCGCTTTGGGAATGGAGATGACCCGCGCTCCGGCCTGGGCGGCCAGGGTGGGGGTGCCGTCGTTGGACAGGGAGTCGGCTACCAGCACGTGAGGCGTGAGTTTGCGGCAGCAGTGGACCATTTCCGCGATGGTTTCCGCCTCGTCGCGGGTAGGGATGACGATGGTGAAGGGAATTGGCGCATTCATGGCGGGGGGCGTCCACGGAACAAAGGGTGCACAAGATTGCCCAGAATGGTGGGCAGGGCGTCGCAGGGGGTCCAGCAGCCTGGACAGCCGTTCTGGGCGATGGTCTCCAGGGTGTGGCGGGCCGGAGCGCTGGCCAGCAGGGCGTTCAAGTCGCAGGCGTGATCCCGCAGGTGGCCGATGGGTCGATCCCAGATGCTGCATGGAAAACAGGTGCCGTCCGGCGCGACGAACACCGAAGAGGTCAGGGCGCGACAGGGCATGGGATGGCGTATTCCCTGGATGAAATCCAGGGCGGATGTCAGATAGCGGCTCTCCAGAAAAGCGACGGGATCCGGCCACAGGCGACGTTTCAGGGTGAGAAATCCGTTGATTTCGTCCCGGAACGCCTGCCGGTTTGTCTCCGACAGCACCGGTCGGTGCAGGTTGCCGTAGTAGTGGGCCGAGTGGTGGGCGAGGTTGAGATGCCAGATTTTGGGATCCGCCTCCGGAAATCGTTCCCGGACCGCTTGCATGGTGCGGGTCAGGGTACCCACCGTGTCGTCGGAGAGGGTGAAACCGAAAAACAGTTGCAGCTTAGGATGCGGATGGCGCTGGAAATGGTGATACACCTCCAGGCAGTGACGCCAGTTGCCCGGTACGCCCCGCAGGGTGTCGTGCTGTTCCGGGGGGCCGTCGAGGCTCAAGGTGATGGTCAGCAGTGGCGGATCCAGGGCCAGGATGTCTTGGATGCGCTGGATGGTCAACGCGGGGGAGACGGCGTTGGTGGGCAGATGCAGGTGATAAAGCCGGGGAGAGTGCCGCAACGCCATGGCCGTCAGGGCGGGCAGGTCGGGCCGCAGGAACGGTTCGCCGCCGGTCAGATCGATCCAGTGAAAACCGGGATATTTTTTGAAGAAGGTTTCGATTTCCGCCAGACCGAGGGGATCCGGGGGCTCGGACTGGTTCCAGATGTCGCAATGCAGACAGCGGGAGTTGCAGCGTCGGGTGACCACGAAGGTCAGTTTGTAGGGGGTGCGGGGTCGGTCCAGGTTGGAGCGGGCGATGGCGTGGGCAAGATGCAGGGATCGCAAAAGGCTCAAGTCAGGATCCGGACCCGGTGAGGACAAGGGATGGGGAGCGCATGGATCAAGAAAAATTTGGAGCGGGTGAGGAGAATCGAACTCCCGCCTTAAGCTTGGGAAGCTTAGGCCCTACCATTAGACGACACCCGCTTGGGTCAACACTATGGAGTCTGGACGAACGAAGTGATTCTAGGCGATTTTCCGCAGCGGGTCAACCGGCAAATTCGTGGGGGTCCGGTCCGGGAAAAAAGTGTCGCCGGTGGCCAAAAGGGGTTTTCATTCGTGTCGGATCCGGGTAAAAATGACGCATGGATACGAAAATCACCCCTCCGCACTCCGCCAATTGGCTCGACCGGCTCTCCTGGCCCATGCTGCTGCTGTTGGCGGCGTGGCTGGCCGTGGCGCCGGTGGTTCCGGAACCCCATCTGATCGAAAAGATCCGGATGCTGTTTTCCGGTACGCTGTCCCGTCCCATCGATATTTTTGATCTATTTCTGCACGCCACCCCTGTGGTTTTGGTGGCGCTCAAGGCTTACCGTCAGTTTCAGGGCCGCCATCAGGAATGAACATCGTGCTGATCGGACCGCGGGGTGTGGGCAAGTCAAGCGTATGCCGCGCCCTGTCCCGATTGTCTCAACGTCCGGTGCTGTCCACCGATCTGCTCATCTCCTACGAAAATCAGGGCCGTTCCATTCCGGAGATCCTGCGGGCCAACCAGGGGGACTGGCGGTATTTTCGCGATCTGGAGTTTGCCGTGGTGGAGAAGGTCTCCTTTTTGGACGAGGTGATCATCGACGCCGGTGGCGGTGTGGTGGTGGATCTGGACGCGGCGGGAGACGAAATCTACAGCGAACGCAAAATGAACGCCTTGAAGCATCACGGTTATGTGGTCCATCTGACCGGCGATCCGGCCCGTCTGGCCGCCCGCACGGCCTGGGATTCCAACCGGCCCCCCTTGAGCGTCGTGCATTCCGAAGAGGCGATCATGCGGCGACGTGAACCGTTGTATCGCCGGGGGGCCGATGTGACCATCGATACCACCCATGCCCGTCGTCTGGAATTGGCCCAATATATCCTCAATCATCTGCCGGCCTCGGTCCAGCCGGCGTGAGGTGTCAGGTCGTGGTGTGATCCGGCGTGTCGGGGATGCCCCGGTGGGCCAGAAACGATGCGATGAGGTGCTGTTTTTCTCCCTGGCTTGCATGAATGGCGTAGATCCGATGTCGGCTTGCCGGTGCCCCTTCCACCGCAAACAGTCGGCCCGCCTGCAAATCCGCCTCCACCCGTTGGCGTGGCAGATGGGCCGAACCCCCAAAGGTCAGCAGCCATTCGTAGGCGATGCGGGTGTGGCTGGTGGTCAGAACCGGGCGGATGCCACCGGTTTCGGCCCGGTGGGTCTCTTGTTGGAACCTTCGGCCCCAGTTGAGCTGGATATGGCCACCGGTCAAGGCGGCATGGGTGTTCAGTCCGGGCCGTGAGGCCACCAGTTGCAGCTCCAGAGGGGCCAGCTCCTGAATGCGGAAATCCCGGCTTTTGGGAGGATCCAGGAGAATGCCCAGATCCACGGTGCCGTTGGAGACCCCCCGCGCCAGAGCCTCTTCGTCCAGATGTTCCCCCTGTATCGTCACCGGGTTGCCGGCCCGACGCCAACCGGTCAACCACTCGGGCAGCGGGTGATCCCACAGGGTGGCCCCGGCTCCGATGATCAGGTGCGGATCCGGACGTTTCTCCCCCTGAGCCATGCTGCGGGCCTCTTCCCACAAGGCGAGCATCGCCTCGGCAGAAGGCAGAAAACGTTGCCCCGCCGGGGTCAACTGGATGTCGTTGCGTTTGCGGATGAACAGCGTGACCCCCAGGGTCTCTTCCAACTGCTTGATCCGGGTGCTGATCGCCGATTGGGTGATGAACAGACTGCGGGAGGCGCGACCGAAATGACGGGTACGATGCACTTCCAAAAAGGTGCGCAACTGGTCGATGTCCATGGGTATCGGGTTCTTGGGCGAGGGTGCGTTGAAGAGGGATGGTCGAAGATCCTGGAGCATGATATCATGCATCCGGCTTCTGTGAATGGAAAATTCAGATCGTGACGATCTGTGGAACCTGATTGACGAAAATTATGGCCTCCGGGTCAATTTTTTCTTTTACATTCTTAAGGTTCGTTTCTATTTTTTGCTGTTTGACCACGCCAGGGCGTGGCCGATCATTGTGGTTCTTTCATCGATCGCGGAGCATCGGGAATGTGCATCTTCAGACTCCTTGGCATCACCGGCGCGCTGGGTTTGATGTGGATGGCGCCGGGTTCGTTGCTGGCGGCCAATGCCACCGGAGCCGCTCCTGATCCCAGGCAGACTTGTGAACGTTATGCCCAAGAGGACGGGGTGCTGCCGAATCGCAAGGAGGCCTATCTGACCCAGTGTCTGCGTGATCTGGCCATGGATCGGGCCTATGAAGAAGAGGATTCAAGCCAGGAATCCATCGATGAACTGTTGGATCCAACCATCAAGCCGGCTGCGGGCAAACCTGCTGCGCCGGCCAAAGCGGCGGGTCAGTCCGCCACCTCGGCCAAGGGGTCAGCCGGCGCCAAAACCACGGCTCCGGCCCCGGTCAAGGCTCCGCCCTCGGCCCAGTCCGCCGCTCCGGCCAAGTCATCGGCCAAACCCGCCGCTTCGGCCCAGTCCTCCGCCCCGGCCCAGTCCGCGGTGCCGGCTCAACCGAAGTGGCCTTGATTTTTTCGAGTTGTTTTTCATATCGCGACATCAGTGTCAAAAGGAATGGTTCATCATGAGCGAGAAATTCAAACTGTCCGCGCTGTTGGCCGGTTGTTTCCTGTTGGGTGCCTCTGCGGTCGGCGCGGCTGAGGCGATCCCCTCCGATGAGGAGTTGGTCGCGCAGTGCAAGCAGTTCGCCGTCGAGGATCAGGTGCCGGCCAAGGAGGTGGACGCCTATGTGACCCAGTGCGTTCTGGACCTCAAGGAACAGTATCTGCCCATTGGCGGGACGGACAATCCGATCTTTTCACCCCCCATCGATCCCAAGGATCTGACCAAATCTCCCGCGGCCCCGACTGGTACGGCTCCGACCCCCGCAGCGGCTCCCGCTGCTGGTGCGGCGTCGACCCCGGCTGCGGCCCCGGCTGGCGCGGCGACGGCTCCGGCCAAGGCCCCGGCTTCGGCAGCCCCGGCCAACAAGGCTTCCGCCCCGGCCGCTCCGGCTGCGGCGACACCACCGGCCCGTTGAGGGTGTGACGGGAGTTTTTGGGTTGTTTGCAGAGCGCTTTCGGTCGGGATCGGGTCGGACCGTGGGCGCTCATCCGAGGCGTCTGACCACCTCCAGGCGTGTGATCGCCTGGGCGGCTGACAACTCATGGGTGACGCGCATCACCACCCCCCGATAGGCGGTGCCGAACCAGCCGTCATGGGCTTCGATCCCTGCTCCGGGTAGAATTTCTGGCCGATGGAGCAGGGTCAGCCCCACCTTTTGCAGCCTTTCTCCGGCGTCCAGTTCCGCGGCGCCCCGGGCCTGCAACGCCACCATCGCCGACAGCAGCGGTGATGCCACCTCTCCGGCGTGCCAGGGGGGACCGTCACCCCGTTCCATCCTCCGCTCCAGTCCCTGGGATTGCACCACCTCTCCACGGGCCGAGAACAGAGCCGGAAACGATTCCGTTCCCGCCAGCGTCTCGGGCGCCTTGAAAGGATGGCAACCCGTGAGAGCCAGGGTGACCCGCAGTCGGGCCAGGGCCACACCGGCGCGGGTGGCGGTGACCGTGCGTGCGTCCCGTTCCAGCGTCAGCTCCCCCAGATCGTTGCCCAGCCACTCCACCTGATCGATCCGTGTCACCGGACGGGGCAACACTGCCCGATTGGATCCCGAAAAATGCAACGTCTCGCTGCGGGTGCGCCAGATGGGTTCGTCGGGCATCCAACGGCCCGTCGAACCCGTCACCTCCCGCAAGGCCACCCCCGGTGAGGCCAGGGTCACCAGTCGCACGGTCTGGTCCGGCGCGAAACGGTTGCGGGTGTCGATTGCCGGATCGATCTCCAGCCACAGGCCCGGAGACTGAAGTTCCGGGGTCTGCTCCCGCACGGTGATGCGGTTGATGCCGGTGCCGAAGCTCCCCTCGTGGCGACTTTCCAACAGGTCCGTGGCATCGGTCAGGATGTGGTCCGGGGGATCCTGTTCCCACTCCGGCACCGGACGGGGATAGAGGGGTTCCAGCACCACCGTGCCGTCCGGTCGGGAGCGCACCACCCCTCCCACCGCCTGGGCGACGCGGCGGGCCACCTCCATGGGAGGGCTCTCGCGTACTTGCAGGCGACCCGCCGGCAGACGCCAGGAGGGCAGCTTCCAGATCACGGCGGCGTTCAAGGCCTGCTCCACCGCGTCTCGCGCCCACACCGGTTGATCCCAACTGCGGGTGAGGGGCAGGGCGTGGGGCGATTCGTGACGGGCCGGCAGACCCAGGGCGGTAATGATCCGTTCCGTGTGGCCGGGACCGGTGCGGATCAAGCCCTTGTGGGCCACGAACAGGCGAAAGCGGGTCTCCCCCCAGGTCAGATCCAGGGGTTGATCCGCTTGCGCCGCGCCGAACACGGCATCGTCGGCCACCACCAGATGGGCCACCCAGGCTACCCGATCCGGAGACCAGGAGAGGGTGCCTCGGACCAGCGCCAGCGTGATGTCGTTCCAGGCCACGGCGGGCAAGGCTGGGGTCAACCGCGGGATGGAGGAGAGCAGATCCCGGCAGGTGGTGAGGCGGGCGCAGACGGGATTGTGTGCCAGCAGGTCGAACAGCCGGATCCGTTGCGCCGGAGGGGCGCTGGTGGTGTCGGCCCGGGGCTGGATGTGGCCCTGGTCGAGCCGGTGACGCAGGGACCAACAGGCGGCATGTTCAGCGTCGAGGGTATCGTATCGGGGGTGTTGCAGGCGGGATTCCAACTGGATCATCCAGGTTTGGATGCCATGGGTTGCCACGTTCAGGCTGTGGGGCTGCGTCAAGGAGCCTTCCAGCACGAAGCCGTGGCATTGGGCATGGGCGTGGGAGAGCAGATGGACAAAGGGATGGCCCTGTTCGGTTTCGATGCCGATGCCAAAGCCGTGTGTCCCCCGACCATGGGTGAATAGACCCAGATCGTGGCAGGAGAGGCGGTGGGCCATCAGGATCAGGCCATAGGCGTGGGGGTGCTGGCGGATCACCGTAGGCTGGGCCGGAGGGGGCAGGGTGAAGCTTTTCCAGATTCCACCGTTCCAGGAGGTGATGTTGCTCCAGGAACCTTGTTCGTGCCAGGTGGTGCCATCGTCCGACCATTGACACTGGAATGCCTGGGGGGCCTGAGTCGAATAGCGGGGCAGCATCCACAATTCCCCCACCGATACCGGATTGCCGGCCCCGAAATCATAGCGGAACCAGGAAGCCACGCCGGGACTGCCATTGTTCCAGTAGTTGCTGGTGTTGTTGTCGAACAGTTTGATGGCATCCTGATCCGCGTGGCTGGCGGAGGCCGTGCCGCCGGAACACAGATCCACGCTTCCCCCGGCAACGCGCATTTCCACCTCGTACAAGGAGATGAGCATGTTGCTGCCCGAGGTGGATTGGGTGATGTAAACACGCCAGTAGCGGTGAGCCATGGGGGATCACTCCGGTTGGGGCTGGAAATGGAGAACGTCGAAACCGGTGGCGGGACTTTGTTCCAGGGTGGCGATCTGGTTGACGTGGATGTCGGGCCAGTGTCCGGTGTTGTAGGTGAACCGGTCGCTGTTCCAGAGCAGCCGATGGGTGCGGATATACGGATCCCCGAACAGATTCCCGGGCCGGATGCCCGCCAGGGTGATCGCGTCGCTGAAAAAACTGCCGGGAGAGGTGGAAAACGGTATGGTGGCCCCATAGCCAAAGCTGGTGGTGACCTGTATCCGGGTGGCGTACCAGAGGTTGGAGCAGGCGCCCATTCCCAGGATCAGGACCAGATTGGCATAGACGGTTTGGATCCGATCGTTGGGAGAGCCGGGAGGGTGGAGGGGTGGGGTCATGTTTGCGATGGTTTGCCGGGGCATGTAGAACTCGATGTCGGGGCATTGGATATTGAATTCAAGGGCATAGGTCCAGCCGGTCAAGGCGTGGTTGGGAGACCAGGTGACCGCCAGGAGGGGAAAACGAAACCGTGCCAGGGCATTGCCGTTGCCGATGGCGTAGCTTGCGGTATAAGGCACGCTGGAGTGGACCGTGGTATGATGGATGGTGGTGTAGAGGTCCGGATGAATCACAGTGGTGAGGGTCTCCCAGAAGGGAATCCGGATCAGATGGTGTCCCGGAGGCATCAACAGGGGATCCGGGCTGTCGGCGTAGCGACGGGGATGGATGGTTTCCAAGGAGCGTTCGCCCTCGGTGACCAGATACACTTTGAAGTTGTGGATGGGCCGGTCCAGAAATTTTTGCAACACCGGCAGGTTGAAGGTGATGGTATAATAGGGTGCGGCATGGCTGAAGCGGGTGATCAGACCGGTGGCGGCTTCGGTGAAGCCCAGTTTCGGGTCGGCCCAGGAGTTGCCGTGGAACAGGAATTCCCAGTTTTCGTCGTAGAGGATCATCCCCATGCCCTCTTCGGAATCAGGGGTGAATTCCAGGCCATCGTCCCGCAGGACGCGCAGATGAAAGGTGGTGGCCGGAAACGAAAAGGCGATGATTCGTTCGAACGGGCCGGGGTCGATGAGGGGCAGGGCGGCGTCGGACATGGGGATGGGTGGTTCCTGTGGTGTTTGAGGGGGTCGGCTAGGGGGAACTGGAAAAGCGCAGGGTCAATTCCGGACAGCAACCGCTGGGGGTGTTGTTGTCGCAGATGCCGCCATCGGCCCGTTTGAGTTTCATGACCAGTTCCACGGGTCTGGCCACGTCGATGAAGAGTTCGGGATTGTCCGGGGCGAAGATGCGCTCCGTGCGCACCACCCGGGACTCCTCCACGTAGTGGAATTTGGGGGCGTTTTGGGTTTCGACGCAGTTGCGTACCGCGATCATCTCCTGTTGGGTGAGCAGCGCGTTGTGGGGCTGGATGAGATTTTTGCACCGGTCCCAACAGGTTTTTCCCGGCATGGGCACATAGCGATAGCCGCTGCCTTCCGGGGTGAACGGCTCGATGGAACGGGTGCGGAAACCGGATTGGGATCCGGCCTGGGCGGGCCAGAAATCCCGATTGAACGACAACTGATCGGCGGCGTCGGGTCCCATGGCGATCACCCGGACCATGGGAGTGACGGCGTCGTGGATATTGCCCGCCAGCCAGGCGAGCTTCATTTCCCGGAACCATTCGGGGGGCAGTTGGGAGGCTCCGGTGTCGTAGGCGATCTCATACAGGGAAAAACCCGGCGCGTACTCCACCACCAAGGCTCCGGTCACCGCCTGGGGATGGTGGAATGTGCCGGACTCCGGATCGAAATCCGGCAGGGGGCACTCCTGTCCCTGCGGGTCGTAAAAGTGGGTGTGGTCGAGGATCCGGGCCTGGGGACGGTCGTGAAAATAGCGCAGCCGACGGGAGTGGCTTTGCACCCAGACCAGGGTTTCCACCAGAGGATCATGGCGGCGTCCCAGAGGGGTGGGGGTGCCGCCGTGGACCATGAGCCGGGTCCGGGCGGCTGCGGCGTCGGAGCAGTAGAGCCGTATCCGTTTGAGTCCGGGACTCTCCTGGATCAAGGCCTCGTCGAGCCAGTCGGCATACTCTTCGAGGGCGTGGGTGCGGGTCCAGGAGGGGACCGTGGCGGGTCGGACCTGTACCGGCACCGATCCCAGGTCTGCGCTCAGACGCAGCTCGAAGGGTTCATGGCCGCTTTGGGCGTGGGGCGAAAAATCCAGACGCAATTCGGCGTTCAGGGTGGTCATGCGCTCTCTCCGCTGATGGCCACGATCACCTTGTTGCCGGAGCGGCTGTTGGCACCCGCCGGAACCGTGCGTTTTTCCCAGATGGCGATGGCCGCCGGATGGGTGGTCCAGGTGATGGAATCTCCGCTGGCCCAGGTGCCGCCCCAGGGGGGAGATCCGCCGGTCAGGGTGAAGTAGGGACGGTTGAAATTCGGATTGTTGGGGGCGAAGGCGCTGCCGATGGAGCCGCTGCCCACGGTCCCCAGGCTGCTGCCCGCGCAGGAGAACTGAGTGGCGTTGGAGAAGGTGAGGGTCCAGGTCTCTTCCACGGTGCCGATGTGGTCGCACCGGACCGGGTATTGACCGTCGTTGTAGGTACCGGCGCTGGTGGACTTCTGCCAGCCGCTGACCGCGGCGGCGATGTCGGCGCCCTCCAGCACCGAGGCGACCCGGGTGGCCGAGGCGGCATAATTGAATCCCAAGGTGGTTCCTGCGGCCAGGGTCAAGGTGGCGAGGGTGCCGTTCCAACTGACCCCGTTGACCGTGGCCAGACGCAACAGCTCCGCGTTGCCGCTCACCGCGTCCACGCTGGTTTTGTCGGCAATGCGGATCAGGTCGCCGTTTTGGAAAATGGCCTGTCCGCTTCCCTGGTTGCCCGCTTCCACGGCCACCGTGATGGTCGTGTCGCCGCTCAGGGCATTGGCGTCCAGATCCCCGGCCCCGTAGCAACGGGTGTAGCCGCTCGCCTGGGCCTGGGTATCGGTCTGGGTTCCGGCCATGAGTACCACGTTGTCGTCACCGGGGGTGTGGGTTTCGATGAAGACCCGGGGTGACAGCAGGGCCAGATCGTCGTCGTTGGCGATCTTGATGAAGGTTTTGCGGTATTTGACCGAGCCGGCGGTGCGTTCCGCCTGGGGCACGTCGGGCCAGACGTTGTTTTTGACCCCGTCCGGGATCTCGTTGGCCGACATGGGACCGCCGTTGCTGTTGCCGTCGTTGACGGTTTGCGATTTGTACCACTTGATTTCATTGGTCTGGATGGCCATGGGCCTTGCTCCCGTTCCTGAACGATGGAAAGACAAGGGGGGAATGGAAATGGACCCCCCCTTGTCTTTTGGATGAATGTGGATGGGTTGCGGATCGGATTCACACCCGCAGCAGCCGGATGGTGGCGGTGAAACGGTCGTGCCCCGGCCACAAAGGGGTCACCGCCAGGGCGGGAGGGGTGTCGTGGCGGAACATCACGTGACCACTCCACTCCTCCCAGGTCAGGATGAAGGAGGCCCCGGCCTGGGCTGCCAGCAGGGCCAGGGCCTCCACGGTGGGACGATCCAGCCAGGCCGCGTCGCTCTGGGCCACCAGGGTGACGGGAATGCCACCGGTCAGGTTTCTGGCCCAGATCACCGGTTTTCCGCCCAGAGTGCGGACCACCGTCTGTTCGACGGGCGCGGCATCGTGGCGGTCGCTCCACACCAGACCGTCGGGCAACACCACCTCCCCGAGCTGTTTCATATTTCATTCTCCTTGAATGCGAGGCGTCAGGGGCCGCTTGCCACGACCACCCGTGTGGCAAAACGCAAGGGAAACAGGGCCACCCCCCCGGTCACGAGTGTCCCGGGGGTGGTGGTGACCCGAAACGGGCCGTGATCCGGTCCGGGTCGCCATCCCACCAGAGCGTGACAGACCTGCCACAACAAAGGTCCGGCTTCCCGCCGTTCCCCTGCGCCCCGGTCCGCCTCCCGGCTATTGCGCACCGCCACCACCACCAGCCAACGTTGTTCCAGGGCCTGTTCCGGTCCTGCGTTGACCAGGGGTTCATGACCGTCGAACAGCACATAAAGCGCCGGGGTGGTGCCGGTTACTACCGGGATTTCCTCCAGGTTGCGCGCTCCGCACACCTGCCGAAAGGTCGGAATGCAGACGCGCAACCGTTCCAGAATGGGGTGTTCGGCTGCGAACAGATCCTCCATGTCAGGCAAACCCCCGCAGCGTCTGATGGTCGAAAACCCGCAAGGCCGCGTCGCAAGCCGGTGCTCCGGCTCCGATCACCGCACCTCCCACGATGCCCGTTCGGCCTTGGGCCAGATCCTGAAGCCAGGTCATGGCCTGGGTGTATCCGGCGTTCACCGCGTCTGGAGCCCGGTCGTGATGCAACAGTCGGCGGGCGATGGCCCCGCAGATCCGGGGCAGGGGGCTTTGGGCGACCTGCCCGGCGGATAGCGGCAGGGCGTGGCGCAAGGCCAGATGGGACTCCACCAGCCGGGTGGCGTCGGACAAGGCCCGTTGGATCGCCGTCATTCCCGCATCGGCGGCGGCGATCTCTTCCGGAGTGCAGTCGTCGCGGTTTTCCTGGGCAATGGTTCGGCGCATCAGTTCCGGCGTGACCGGAGGATGATCCTCCGGCACCGCCACCTGAGCCAGCTCCCGGGCCCCGAACCAAAGCAGCAACTCCATGGCTGTGGCGTGGTTCATGGGGTTTTCCTCCCGGTGTTTCTGGAGGAGGCCCTGCTCTTGCCGGTGGGCAGGGAGGAGGCGGTCTGTCCCTGTCCTGGTGCCGGTTCGCGCCGTTCCGGTTCACCAGGAATCGGTTCCAGCGGGGAGACGGCCTGGATGGCCACGGCCCTGTCGGCGGCAGCCGCGGCCATGGGTACGATGGCGCCAGGGGCGTAGCTCACGCCGTCGTGATGCAAGGGGGTCAATACCCGGAAGCTGGCCATGGGGGTCACGCCGGATTACGGATCAGAAAGCCGGAGAGAATGCCGGTGAGTACCGGCACCCGCTCGTAGGTCACGGGATAGATCCAGCTTTTGGCGTTGTTTTCGTAGTAGGGCCGTTCCACCAGGGGGTGACCCTGCATGGTGTAGGTGTAGCCGAAGGAGGGATCCTCCATGCCCGAGGATTTGGCCGGGGTGTAGGCCAGAATGGCGTGATTGCCCCAGATGTCGATATCCTCGCCGGTGTCGTTGAAGGCCACCGCCTTGCCCACCACCACGGTTTGCAGATCCCACAACGCGGCGAGCATGTCCGGGGTCACGGAGTCCCGGCTGGTGTATTTGAAACGGTCCACCACCTGGGGATGGCTCTTGAGGGCCGAAAAGGCCTGGGCCGACAACAGCAGGGTATTGGGATAGATCCCCACCGAGGAGCGCACCGCCTCCCGGGCGTTGTCGATATCGCCGGAGGGATTGGAGGCGCCATCGCTCCACTGGTCCGTGCCGGAGAGGGTCACCTTGTGGTTGTTGTCGTAGTGGTCCGGATTGGTGGCCAGGTTGGCCTGGTCGTATTCCAGGGTCAGGGAGAGGGCCCGCAGGGCGCCGGCGATGGAGCGTTGCGCCAGATCGACACCGGGAGCGCGGCTGGCGTCCCGCTGGTATTCCCGGGGCACCTGGGCCTCCAGGGAGTCTTGCACCAACGCGAAACTCTTGCCCAGAAAGCCGAACTGGATGCGTCGGGTGGCGGCGCCCGGAGCGCGTCGCACCTGATACAGCTTGAAACTCTCCCGACCGAACTCCAGCACCTGACCGCCGGAGACCTGAACGGGCACCTTGGGAAAAAGTACCTGACCCACATGTTCGGCGTGGCGATAGCCCTGGGCGATTTCGGTCAAGACCGGGTCGATGACCCGTACCTGATTGGGGGACATAAGCATGGAAACAGCACTCCTGAGTGAAGGATAAAAGTTAAAGTATGGGAAATGGTGGCCGGATTTAGCGGCGCAACAGGATTTCGATGAACTCCCCGGCTCCGGAGGCCGGTTGCAGGGCGTCGCCGAGGACGAATTCCGGGGGATCGCCGCCTTCCAGGATGGGGCCGTTGGCCGCCGAACTGGTGACCGCCGTAGCCCCCGCCGCCAGACGCAGGGTGCTGGTGGCGGGGATGACCCGTCCCTGGGTATCGGCGATCAGGGGGGCGCCCAGGGTGATGGGCGCGCCGGATTCGGCCACGGCGGTGCCATGGGTGACCACGGCCAGGGCGCTGTTCTGGGTGGCGGCGGTCATGGCGACCCCCATGGGTTTGCCGCCCTGGACGGCGATCACCGCCCCGTTGAAACCTACGGCGCGACAGGCGGAAACGGCACTGCTGGCCATGACGGTCAGGGTGAGAACGGAAATGCTTTGTTGGCTCATGTCGAAGGCTCCTTGGGTTACGCGCTCACGGCCAGGGCGGCGGTGAGGTAGTCGGTTTGATGGGAATGGGCATAGGCGAGAATCCGGGCATGGTGTTTCAGCCCGTCGGAGTCGGCGGCGTAGCCGTCCGGAACCTGAAAACGAACCTCGGTTGCGCCGGGACGGGTGGCCGGGGCGTGTTCGGCGAAGAGCACCTGGGGGGGCAGTTCCTTGAGAAATCCTTCGAGAAAGCCGCGGTGTCCCTGGTCTTCGGCGAAGGCGACCACGCCGGAGTCCGACAAGAACACCAAAAAGGCGATCAGACCGTCGCGATAACGGGGCAGAATGCGTCCTTCGGCGATCAGGGCGTCCACGAACGTGGCGGCGTTGTTTTGTTTTTGTTCCTGTTCGGCCTTGCGCAGCGTTTCTTCGCGCAGGGCGAGCAGATCGGTCTGTTCGGCGAAACGGGCTTCCCGGGCCGCCAGTTCCTGTTCCTGACGGGTCAGTTGTTCCTGGCGGTGTTGCCAGTTTTGTTGTTCTTCGGGGGTGTTGTGCATGCCAGACTCCATGAGAGGTTGAGGCGTGGCGGAAGTGATCCACGCCGTGGGAGGGGCCAATCCTTCGCCCACGGCCACAGCCGTCGGGCCGTTGGGCTCGTGGAACGAAACCGGGGGCAATCCCTTGATCGCCGGAGGCTGGGCGCCGAGCAGTCCCACATGGCGCGGATAGTAAACGCCGGGTAAGGGATTGCCGGGTCCGTCCGGGGTGTAGAAACTGACCGACACATTGCGATATCGCCCTTCGTTCACCAGGGTGATCACCGCGGGATCCAGATCGGTCAGGGTGGCCATGAGGGTGCCTGCCTCCAGCGACAGGGCAGTCACCCATCCCCAGGCCGGGGTGTCGTGACGCGGGTGTCCGATGACCAGCGGCGCTTTCCACAAGGCCGGGTCATAGGCTGCGACCGTGCGTTCCAGGTCGGCATCGGTGATGATCAGGGTCGTTCCGCTCATGTCGGCGTGACGACCAGACTTGAAAATGGCAATGATATGAGGTGCGTTCATGGACCGGCAGTATGGGCGGACCCCGGGGAAAAGATCATGCGCAGCGGTTCGGCATTTTTTTTTCCAATCGTTTTTCCGTGCCTGTGTGATAGAATTGTTCCGGTGGCGCGACTCTTTCGGGGGGAAGGGAGGCCGCCAGGGATCATTCTCCAAAAAATGTGCGAGGGCTTTATGGGTCAATCTCACGATCAGGTTCTCTCGGAGCAGGAAATCGAATTGGACAACCCGATGGGTGCAGTGGAAGAGTTCACCATCAGCCAGGATTGGAACGCCGAACGGACCAACGAATACGAACTGTGGGCGGAAATGCCCGGACAATGGGGGCATCAACGCCTTTGGGTCGCTTTCCACGAAGAGACCGGTTATCTGCAATTCAATGCCTACATGAACTTGAAAATCCCCCAGCGTTTCATGGCCGTGGCCGCCCAGACCATCACCCTCATGAACGAACGGGTGTGGCTGGGCCACTTTGAAATCTGGAACGAGGAACGGACTCCCGTGTTTCGCGTGGTTCTGCCGTTGCGGGGTGCGGAACTGCGTCCCGAACAACTCGAAGACATCATTGCCGCCATCGAAGAAGAGACCGAACGGTTTCATCCGGCCTTGCAATGGGTGGTCTGGGGCGGCAAAAGCCCGGAAGAGGCCATCGCCGCCGCCATGGTGGATACCGAAGGCGAAGCCTGAAACGCTTCATTCCGGTCCAGGGTTGACCTCCTGACCGGGGCGGAAGGTTGTCATTCTGCCCGGTGCGGGTCGGTTGTTTCGCCCGGGTCGCAAGCGGTCCTTTTTCGTCCGGTTTGGATGGGTCATCCCGCTCAGGTGGGGAATCCGCAGACTGGCTGCAACGTACCATTCAATCTCTTGGGGGGAGTGTCGGCATGAAACGATTGGAAAAATACGCGCGCGGAAAGGGCTTGGCCCGCTTGGTTTTCGCCTTGGTGTTCGGTTGTGTCGCTTCGGCGCAGGCGGGAACGGTCAAGATCGGTGTGGCCGGTCCCCTGTCGGGCGCCCAGGCCGCCTTCGGTGAACAGTTCTGGCGCGGCGCCGAACAGGCCGCCAAGGATATCAACGCCCAGGGGGGCATCAACGGCGATACCATCGAACTGGTCAAGGGGGATGACGCCTGCGAACCCAAACAGGCCGTGGCCGTGGCCAACCGTTTGGTGGACTTCGATCACGTGACGGCGGTGGTGGGACATTTTTGTTCCTCTTCCACCATTCCGGCCTTCGAGGTCTACGCCGAGGCGGGCATTCTCTCCATGACCCCGGCCTCCACCAATCCCATGGTCACGGAACGGGGATTGTCCACGGTGTTTCGCACCTGTGGCCGGGATGACCAGCAGGGGGTGGTGGGGGCGGAGTTCGTGGTCAAACAGCTCAAGGCCCAGCGGGTGGCGGTGCTCCACGACAAGGATACCTATGGCCAGGGTCTGGCCGACTCCATGAAGGCCCATCTGGCCACCCTGGGACTCAAAGAGGTGCTGTACGAAGGCCTGACCCGGGGCGAGAAGGATTTCAACGCCCTGGTCACCAAACTGCGCTCGGTCAAGGCCGACGCGGTCTACTTCGGCGGTCTCCACAGCGAGGCCGGACCGCTGGTGCGTCAGATGCGGGAACAAGGACTCAACGTGCCCCTGATTTCCGGTGACGGCATCATGTCGGAAACTTTCGTCACCTCCGCGGGTGGACCCAAGTTCGTCGAGGGGGTCTTCATGACCTTCGGCGCCGATCCCCGCAAGATTCCCTCCGGCAAGACCCTGGTGGAACAGTTCCGCAAAGGAGGCTACGAGCCGGAAGGCTATACCCTCTACTCCTACGCCACCATGCAGGCCATCGCCCAGGCCATGCGCGCCACCCAGTCCCGGGAAGGGGTCAAACTGGCCGCCTGGCTGAAAGCCAATCCCGTGGAGACCGTCATGGGCACCAAGTCCTGGAACGCCAAGGGGGATTTGAAGATTTCGGACTACGTCATGTACCGCTGGACCCCGGCGGGCAAGTACGAAGAGGTTCAATAAACGGGGCCGTTCGTGAGTTTTCACATTCTCGTCCAGCAGGCGGTCAACGGGCTGGTCTTGGGATCGGTCTATGGCCTGATCGCCGTGGGCTATACCATGGTCTACGGCATCATCGGCATGATCAATTTCGCCCATGGCGATGTCTACATGATCGCCGCCTACCTGACCGCCATCTTTCTGGCGGCGCTGACCCTGCTGGGGATTCAGTCGCCGCCGTTGATCATCCTGCTGGTCTTGTTGCTGACCATCGCTTGCACCGCGCTGTATGGCTGGAGCGTGGAACGCATCGCCTACAAGCCCCTGCGCCACTCCACCCGTCTGGCCCCGCTGATTTCCGCCATCGGCATGTCATTGATTCTACAAAATTATGTCCGGTTATCCCAGGGGGCGCGCAGTCAGGGTACCCCCACGCTGATCCATGGCAGCCTGCGTCTGTTTGAAAACGGTCCCGATCAATTCGTCCAGATCACCTATGCCCAGATCCTGATCGTGGTCACCGCCGTGATCGGCATGGCTCTGCTGTGGTATTGGATCCAGGCCACCGCCATGGGACGGGCCTGTCGGGCGGTGCAACAGGATCGGATCATGGCGGCCTTGCTGGGCGTGGATACGGATCGGGTCATCTCCGTGGTCTTTGTGCTGGGGGCTTCCATGGCCGCCGTGGCGGGCACGTTGGTCACCTTCAATTATGGCTCCTTTGATTTTTTCATCGGGTTCGTCATCGGCATCAAGGCCTTCACCGCGGCGGTTCTGGGGGGAATCGGCTCCCTGCCCGGCGCCATGCTCGGGGGACTGGTGCTGGGATTGGCCGAGTCGATCTTTTCGGGTTTCGTCAATACCGACTACAAGGATGTGTTCGCCTTTTCGCTGCTGGTCTTGGTGTTGATCTTTCGACCCAGCGGTTTGTTGGGCCATCCTGAAGTGGAGAAGGTGTGATGGAACGCATCTCCGGTGGTGGACAGAGCATGGGGTCTGTACTCCGGGAGGCGTTGCTCACCGGATTGATCGCCTTGCTGCTGTTCGCGCCTCTGACCGGGGTTTCCCTCTCCGGATATACCCTGGAAGGCCACTGGCAGCGCCCCTTGTGGCTGGCGGGCTGGGTGGTTCTGGGTCGGTTTGCGCTGGGGTGGTTGCTTTCCCGCAGGCGCCACGTGGTGGCTCACGCCAGACCGCACAGGAGGCCTTCCCTTCTGGCCTCCTGGATCGAGGCCCATCGGACTTTTTTGCTGCTGGCGATGTTCGTCGTGGCCCTGATCCTGCCCTGGTTCATCGGCAAATATTGGCTCAACGTGGCCATCCTCGCCTGGATCTATGTATTGCTGGCTTTGGGGCTGAATATCGTGGTGGGGCTGGCGGGCTTGCTGGATCTGGGGTTTGTGGCCTTTTACGCGGTGGGAGCCTATGGTTATGCCTTGGGTTTCAAGTATCTGGATTTGAGCTTCTGGACCGCGTTGCCCTTTGGCGCGCTGCTGGCGGCTTGTTTCGGGGTGATGTTGGGCTTTCCGGTGTTGCGCATGCACGGGGATTATCTGGCCATCGTCACCTTGGGGTTCGGGGAGATCATCCGGCTGGTGCTCAACAACTGGATGGAGTTCACCGGTGGTCCCAATGGGGTACGGGTGCCGTTTCCGTCATTTTTCGGCATCGAGTTTGGCCGCAAGGCCCAGCCGGGACATGTCACGGTGCATGAATACTTCAATGTGCCTTTTTCCAACGAATACCGGGACATCTTTTTGTATCTGCTGTTGATGATCGTGGTGGGGGGGTTGGTGTTCGTCATCCGGCGTCTGCGGCGCATGCCCCTGGGGCGCAACTGGGAGGCGTTGCGGGAGGATGAAATCGCCTGTCGCTCTCTGGGCTTGCAACCGGTGATGGTCAAACTGTCGGCCTTCGGCCTGGGAGCCATGACCGGTGGGGTGGGCGGGGTGTTCTTCGCCGCCTCCCAGGGGTTTGTCAATCCCACCTCCTTCACCTTCATGGAGTCGGCCCACATTCTGGCCATCGTCATTCTCGGGGGCATGGGTTCCACCGCCGGGGTGATTGTCGCGGCGGTGATCCTGACGGTCCTGCCCGAGGCGTTGCGGGATTTCGCCGAATATAGGGGGTTGTTGTTCGGCTGCGCCATGGTCTTGATGATGGTCTGGCGTCCCCGCGGTTTGATGGGCGCCCGGCGCGCCCGGTTTGATCGTTCCGGGGTGGCCTGACATGGCCTCCTTGCTGACGGTCCACGATCTGACCATGCGGTTTGGGGGGGTGCTGGCCTTGAACGGTGTCGGCTTCGATGTGCGGCGTGGCAGCGTCACCGCGCTCATCGGACCCAATGGGGCGGGCAAGACCACGGTGTTCAATTGCCTGACCGGATTTTATCGTCCCAGCTCCGGTGCGATCCGTTTGACGGACGCGGATGGGGTGGCGGTGGATTTGATCGAAATTCTGGGGGGACCGTTCCGGCGCCAGGATTTGGTCTCTCCAAGGGCTTTCGGGCGGCGACTGTATTACAAGATGTTTGGCGGCGCGGCGCTGGCGGCGCGGGCCGGGGTGGTGCGGACCTTTCAGAACATTCGTCTCTTCAAGGAGATGACCGCTTTTGAAAATCTTCTGGTGGCCCAGCGCGCCCGGGTGAACAACAATCTGGTCGCCGGACTGCTTTCCACCCGCGCCTATCGGGACGCGGAGGCCGAGGCGGTGGAACGGGCTTGGTATTGGTTGGACTTTTTTCGTCTGGCCGATGAGGGCAATCGTTTGGCCGGGGAGTTGGCCTATGGGCGGCAGCGGCGTTTGGAGATTGCCCGGGCCATGTGCGTGGGACCGCGTTTGTTGTGTCTGGATGAACCGGCAGCCGGACTCAATCCCAACGAAACCCGGGAGTTGTCCGAATGGATTCTTTCCTTGCGGCGCGGTCATGGGGTGACGGTCTGTCTGATCGAACACGACATGGGGTTGGTGATGGAGATTTCCGATCAGGTGGTGGTGTTGGATCATGGTCAGGTGATCGCCTCGGGTCGGCCGGAAAAGGTGCGGGACAACCCGGTGGTGCTGGAGGCCTACCTGGGGGTGCCCGAGGAGGAGGGGTCGTGAACCGTCCGGCGATTTTGGAGTTGCGTGGCGTGGATGTGGCCCATGGACGCAGTGCGGTGTTGCACGGGGTGTCGTTGACCGTGGGAAGAGGGGAGATCGTGACCCTGATCGGGGCCAACGGCGCGGGGAAATCGACGTTGCTGATGGCGATTTTCGGTCTTCCATCCGCATCCCGGGGGGAGGTGTTGTTCGATGGTCAGGAGATCACCCGACTGCCCACCCATCGCATCGCCCGGTTGGGCCTGGCCCAGGTGCCGGAGGGCCGACGGATCTTTCCGGGCATGACCGTGCTGGAGAATCTGGTCATGGGGTCCATGGTCGGGGAAAAGGACGAGGCGGCCCTGGCGCGGATTTACGCCTTGTTTCCCATTTTGCGGGAGCGCGGTGGCCAGCGGGCCGGAACCCTTTCCGGGGGCGAACAACAGATGCTGGCCATCGGACGGGCGTTGATGAGCCGTCCGCGCATTCTGTTGCTGGATGAACCCAGTCTGGGTTTGGCGCCATTGATGATCCGGCGGATCTTTCAGGCGTTGCGGGAGATCGTGGCGGAGGGAACCACCTTGTTTCTGGTGGAGCAGAACGCCAACCAGGCGTTGCGGCTGGCGGACCGGGGGTATGTGCTGGTCAACGGGCGGATTGTGTTGGAGGGGAGCGGTATGGCGTTGCTGGCGGATCCCGAGGTGCGGCGGGCCTATTTGGGGGGGCATTGACCATGGGTGGCGAGCCACTCCCGCAAGGCGTTGTCGATGCGGGTTTGCCAACCTTTGCCGGTGTCGCGGAATGAGGTGATCACATCCGGGGAGAGACGGATGTTGAGGGATTGCTTGGGATGGTCTTTGCACGGTCTGCCCCGTTTGGGAGGCAGCAGGTCATCGATCACGCTTTGGGGGAACAGTGTGGTGAGTACCTCTTGAGCGGGCCGGGCTTGGTGAAAGGGTGCATCGGACCATTCGGGGTTTTCGGCATCGATTTTTTCAGGATCGGGTGTGTTGTGCATGGCGTCGCACCTCCCGGCGGTTGGCTTTGCGCAGGCTGATGATTCCACGATCAAAGCTGAATCCCAGGCCATTTCCCGTGTTCGTTCGAAAGGAGAGTCCGCGCTCGGCCATGTTGCGTGCGTTTTTGGCTGGATCATCGGTGATGTGCATGGCGCCGGTGGATGAATGGCGTGGTTTGGCTTGGTTTTATTGTATCCACATTAAATGGTGAGAGTCAAGCTTTCATCCTATTGGATCGCAAGGAGAGTACGATGACCCGGCGATTGGCACTCTGGTTGGCCACCTTTTTTGGTTCCGGCTATCTGCCCAAGGCTCCCGGAACCTGGGGTACGGTGGCCGCCGTGCCGCTGGCCATGGTTTCCCAGTCCCTGGGAACCACCTGGTCCTGGATCATCCTGGGGAGCGTGTGTGTGCTGGGGGTGTGGAGCGCCGGGGTGGCCAGTCGGGTGGTGCAGCGGGAGGATCCGCCCGAGGTGGTGATCGATGAAGTGGCCGGTTTTTTGCTTGCCATGATCGTCGCGCCCCTGGGTTGGGGTTGGATGTTGGGGGGATTTGTGTTTTTTCGTCTTTTCGACATCTTCAAACCGTGGCCTGTGGATGCCCTCGAACGTCTGCCGGGAGGCTGGGGCATCATGGCGGATGATCTGGCCGCCGGGGCGTATGCCGGATTGTGCCTCTTTTGGATCGCCAGGATTGGGTTGCCATGAAGTGTTTGCTGGTCATGCCACGCTGGAGCGAACAAGGCTCTCTGCTTCCGCCTTCGGGACGGCCCTATCTGGACCTGTTGCTGGAGTGTTTGGGAGTCGGCGCGGTATCGGTGATGGAACTGGATGAGGATGAACCTTTCGATCCGGCGGAGGTGCCGGAAGAATATCCTCTCATTTTGGTGCAAGACCATGGCCGGGGCAACCGGTTGCGGCGTTCGTTGTTGTCGAATCTGGGGCTTTCCCTGGGGCTGGAAGGGGAGGAGTCGGATCGTCTGAAGGTCTTTGGCGCCCACACCTTGAACGATAAACAGGGTCAGGCCGCCGGTTTCGCCCTGCAACGTCGGGGACGCATGGTGGCGTATTTCAGCCATTCCATCTGGACGGCCCGCAACGCGCTGGTCAAGGCGCTGCGGGGTTTTCTCGGCGGGGAAGGTTCCCTGGCCCGGCGCAATCGGGAAACGGTTTGCTGGATGGTGGAAGGCGCGGGTGAACCCCTGGATCTGGGGGCGTATCTGGTGGGGGATGCCTTTTCTTTGTGCAAGGTGCGCAATCTGCCCAATGGTGATGCCGGATTGTTGATTCCCGCCATCATGGGGGAGGAGTTCAAGGCCCGGGTCCGGGCCGGACTGGGCAATCGCATTCAGTCGTACACCCCCCGTCCTGTGGAAGAGTTGCTGGGAGAGCGGTTGATCAAGTCCGGCCTGAAGGTGACCACGGCGGAATCATGTACCGGCGGCTTGATCGCTGCCCGGTTGTCGGCGATTCCGGGGGCGTCGTCTTATCTGGATATGGGACTGGTCAGTTATGCCAATGCCGTCAAACAGCAGTGGCTGGGCGTGGATACGGCGCTGCTGGAAACCCACGGAGTGGTCAGTCGCGAAGTGGCCATGGCCATGGCGGTGGGGGCCATTCAGGCCAGTGGCGCGGACTTGTCTGTGGCGGTGACCGGCATCGCCGGACCGGATGGAGGAACCCCCGGCAAACCCGTGGGCACGGTTCATCTGGCGGTGCGTGATCGTCAGGGGCAAACGTTGGAACACCGTGGATTTTACGTCGGCAACCGGGATCGGGTGCGTTGGCAGGCGAGTCAAACCGCCTTGCACCTGCTGCGGCGGATGGTGACGGCTCAAGGACAGGAGAAACCGTGATGGATCATCGGAAGCGTGTGGCCCGGGCATGGCTGGGTGGGGCGATCGTGTCGCTGGCAGTCTGGGTGTCCGGGGTGGAAACCGTCTGGGCCTTTCATCCGGATGACGTGGATCGGCGGCGCTATGTGCTCAAAAACCGCAAGGAAGAGGTGATCGGTGGCAACTATTATCGCCATCGGGTCACCCCCAACGATACCATGATCATCTTGGCCAGAGACAACCATCTGGGTTTCAACGAGATCATGCTGGCCAATCCGGATCAGGATCCCTGGAGTCCACGGGTGGGCAGCAAGATTCGTCTGGATTTTCGCAAGGTATTGCCTGGACTCAACAATCCGGCCCGGATCGTGGTCAATCTGCCGGAGATGCGGGTGTATCATTTTCGTGGCGACCGGGTCGAAACCTATCCCATCGGTGTGGGACAGGAGGGGATGATGACCCCGCGGGTGCGCACGGCGGTCACGGGCAAGATGGCCGATCCCATCTGGCGTCCCCCGGCGTCGATCCGCAAGGAGGATCCCAATCTGCCCGAGGCCATCTATCCCGGCCCCCGCAATCCCCTGGGCACCCATGCCATCTATTTGAGTTTGCCCGCCTACCTGATGCATGGCACCAACCGTCCCCTGGGGGTCGGTCGCCGGGTGAGTCACGGGTGCATTCGTTTGTATCCGGAAGATATTGTGGCCTTTTTCCCCAATGTCAACACGGGTGACACCGTGGCCATCGTCAACGAACCCGCCAAGGCGGGCTGGCGTGACGGGGAGTTGTATCTGGAGGTCTATCCGATTCTCGCGGACCTCAAGCACGAAGGCAACGAACGGGAGTGGGTCACCAAGGCCATCAAACAGGCTTTGGCCCGGCGGCCCGATTTGCAGGTAACGGTGGATTGGCGTCTGGCCGAACGTATGGCCGACAACGCGGATGGTCAGTCCCGCCGGGTGGGGGTGGCGACCAATGCCCCTGTCAGCGCCGAGGCGCGGGAGGCCTATATGACGGTTCCCGAAATTCCCGAGGAGCAGACCATTCCGCCAGGGGGATTGCGTCTGCCCAATCTGGAGCAACTGGACCGGGAAGATGGCAATCCCGCCGCCATTCGCATCGATCAGCCCGTGCCAGCGGTGCCGTATCGGTCCCCGGTTCCCCAGTCCGCAGAACCGAAAACGTTGTCTCCGGCCAAGCCTTCATTCGGTGCTCCGATACCCGCTCCCGCGGCTCCCGGTTCCTCTCCGCCGTTTCCGCCGGAGCCGGATCCGGAAGTCGGGGGCGGTGGCGCTGGTGCCGGTGGTGGCGAGCCGATGCCGCCGTTGTCTCCGGAACCGACCATGGACAACGAACCGGATCCGTTGCCGATGAGCGAACCGGAACCCGCCCCCATGCCGGAGCCGCCGCCCACGTCGTGGCCCCCGGAACTGCCGCCGGAATTGCCTCCGGGGGTGGAGCCGCGCCTGCCGGGCGATGGCACGCTCTGATGGAGCGTTGGCTCCATCCCGGCTGCCCAGGGAGGCCGGATGGTCAGGCATCTGCGTTTTAAGAGCAAGATCACTTTCTTTTTTCTGCTGATCCTGGCGGCATTCGTGGTGAATGCCGTCCAGGCCGTTTTGCACTACCAGACCAACACCTCCTCTTGGAAACGGGATCATCTGACCCGTCAAACCAGTATCCTGATCCACGAAATCACACAGAACGCCGATTATGTCCATCGGGAGGTGGAATATTTTCTGCGCACCAAGGATCCCAAGTCCGGGGAACGGGTGGTGACCTTGTTGCAGGAGATGTTTCCCCGCTTGCAGGAGCTGGATGGGTTGCGCGTCATGCCGGACGATCACAGTTCGGAGTCTGTGCAGGAACGGATTCGGGTGCAGTTGGAACTGTTTCGGCGCATTCAGGCCAAGCTGCTTGAAATCGGTTTGAATGAGGAGTCCGGGGAACACGGTCGCATCCGCGCCCGGATCCATCGGATCGAAGAGCTTTTGCAAGACGAAAATGCTTTTGAGCTGCTTGCTTCCATGTTGCAACTGCGGCGTCATGAAAAGGATTTCATGGAACGCAAGCAGATTGTCTATCTGGAAAGGTTCAATGCTGAGGTGGCGCGGTTCGGGGAACTGCTGTACCGCTGCCGGCTGCAACCGGCGGAGCGCAAGGAGATTCAAGAGTCGTTTCTTCCCTATAAGCATGGATTTTACACCATTGCCAGCGAATCCCTGGTGGTCAGTCAGTGGATCGAGCAATACCGGCTTCAGGTGCAAGAGACCGAACGGGGGATGCAGGATCTGTTGGCCGCGCTGGAGCAGGTCTATAAAATGCACGATGTGGCGCAAAGCGCTTTGCTGTTTGACCAGTTTTTGCGTTCGCAGATCACATTTTTCTTGATTCTGTTGGGCATCGGTCTGTTGCTGGTCTGGTTTCAGTATGACCTGTTGCACGCGGTCAACGCCTTGAGCGCCACGGCCCGTCGGGTGGCCGAGGGGGGGGATTATCGGATTGATGTGTGGCGTCGGGACGAGGTGGGGGAGTTGGCCCGTTCCCTCCAGATCATGCAGGAGAGTTTGACCTCCCGTCATCGCGACCTGGAAGAGACGGTCAAGGAACTCAAGGAAAGTGAACAGGAAAATGCCCGGGCCTTGGATCGGCGTTCCGCCATTTCCACCATTTTGCAACAGTCGTTGTTGTCGCTGACCCTGGAGGAGATTCTGGACAAGGCGTTGCAGGTGGTTTTGGAGATCCCCTGGCTGGGTGTGGAGAAACGGGGGGCGATTTTTCTGTTCAACGATGTCACCGGACGATTGGACCTGACGGTACACCGTGCCCTTTCTTCAGAGTTGTTGGATTTGTGTCGTTCGATTCCCTTGGGATACTGTCTGTGCGGTCGGGCCGGGGCGGAGCGGGAGGTGGTGATGAGTCACAACCTGGATGGCAGGCATGACATCCGTTTCGAGGGCATGACGTCCCATGGTCACTACTGCGTGCCGATTCTGTCGGATCAGCATCTGTTGGGGGTGTTGAATGTCTATCTGGCCACCGGACACGTTTATGACGATGACGAGATCGTCTTTTTGCGCAACATCGCCAACACCCTGGCGGGTCTGATTTCCCGGCGGCGGGCGGAACAGGAACTCACCCGTCTGTTGGCCACGCTGGATGCCAAGGTGCTGGAACGCACCCAACGGCTCAACGAAAAGATCCGGGAGTTGGAAAATACCCGCCATGAGTTGATCGCCCAGGAGAAACTGGCCTCGTTGGGGCGTCTGGTGGCGGGAATCGCCCACGAGGTGAATACTCCCATCGGTGTGGCCTATTCCGCCGCCACCCAGTTGCTGGAGGAGTCCCGTTCCATCGCGGCGATGATGGCGCAAGACGCGGTGGATGTGGATGCCTTGATGACCGGCATCGGCATCGTGGAGGAGGCGTCGGTGTTGGTATCCCGCAATCTTCAGCGGGCCGCCGAGTTGATCCAGAGCTTCAAGCGCGCTTCCATCGATCAATCCTCGGAGGCGGTGCGGGAGTACCGGGTGGGCGATGTGGCCCGGGATGTGTTGATCAGTCTGCGCAACGCCTTCAAGAAGACCCAGATCGATATCGGTCTGGAGTGCCCGGAAACGTTGCGGGTGATGGGCATTCCCGGTTATCTCAACCAGATCCTGACCAATCTGCTGCTCAACAGCCTGACCCACGGTTTCGAGGCGGGAGAACGTGCCGGGCGGATCGATCTGCGTTTTGTGGTGCAGGGGCGCACGTTGGAATTCACCTATACCGATACCGGTGTGGGCATGTCGGAAGAGGCCAGGAGTCGGGCGTTCGAGCCGTTTTTCACCACCAATCGGGGAGCGGGGGGGAGCGGTCTGGGTTTGTATATTTGTTATAATCTGATCACCACCAAGCTCCGGGGCACCATTGGGTTGGTGAGCGAGTCGGGGGAGGGGGTGCGTTTCGAGTGTCGCTGGCCCATCGAGATCCGGGGATGAGAAGAGGCATCGGCGGAAGGGTATGGGGTGTTTGATCTTGATATGAGTCAATTTTTATGTCGGCGTCATGCGGCATGCATTTTATTCTATTGTCGATTGAAAATTGAAATTGACGGCATTGGCGCTATTTGTTAGGCTTTCCGTTACAGAATGTGACTTTTTCTCTGTCCATCGGTGACGCCATGAACGCCGAAAAGCGAATCCTGCAACTCAAGGGCAAGACCACAACCGTCCCCACGGAGGGGTCGGGTCCGCCCCCCTGGCTGGTGCTGGTGGTGGATGACGATCCGGATGTGATCGCGATCACCCGATTGAATTTGCGAAATTTTTCTTTTGGTGGTCGTCCTCTTTCTCTGATCTCCGCCTCTTCCGCCATCCAGGCCCAGGAGATTCTCCAGACCACCCCGGGATTTGCCCTGGGACTGATCGATGTGGTGATGGAGCAAGATGACGCGGGCTTGCAACTGGTGCGTTTCATCCGCGAAACCCTGGGAGACCAGCGGATCCGTTTGGTGATCCGGACCGGTCAGCCGGGACTGGCGCCGGAACGCTACGTGATCGATCACTTTGATATCGATGATTATAAAGAAAAAAGCGAACTATCTGCCCAGAAGCTTTATACCACCGTGCGCTCCGCCCTGAAGTCCTATCGGGATTTGACCACCATCGATCTGGCCCGTCATGGATTGGAGACCATTCTGGGGGCCGCTCCGCAGATGTATCTTCATCCGTTGGACTCCTTCGAGGCGTTTTATTCCGGGGTGTTTACCCAGATTCTGGGCCTGTGTCATCTGGGGGCCCACAGTTCGGTGCGCATTGCCAACGGCTTTTTGGCCATGTTCAACAAAAACGAACTCACCATCAAGGCCGCGGTGGGCCACGCCCGTCTGGAAAAAACCACCCCCCCGGTGCAAGAAAACATCTCCGCCGAAGAGACGCTCATCCCGTTGCGGATTCGGGATGAGGATATCGGCATGCTCTATCTGGAACATGGTCAGGCTCTGGATCCTTTGGCGGTGCATCTGTTGCGGATTTTTACCGGTCAGGTGTGTGTGGCGTTGCAGTCGTTGCGGGTGCAACTGGAGTTGCGTGCGGCCCACGCCTCGGCCATCCAGATGCTCTCCGAGGCGGCGGAAGCCAAGGATATCCATACCGGGGAACACATCCAACGCATCGTCACTCTGACCCGCCAGCTCTCCTTGGCCATGGGGCTGTCATCCGAAATCGCGGAGTTATACGCCGAGGCCAGTCAACTGCACGACATCGGCAAGATCGGCATTCCGGACCGGATTCTCAACAAACCCGGTCCCCTGGACAAAGTCGAGTTCACCGAGATCGCCGCCCATCCCACCATCGGCGGCATGATCATCAAGGATGAAAAGAATTTTCGTCTGGCCCGTCAGATCGCCATGTATCACCACGAGAAATGGGATGGCAACGGCTATCCCGAAGGGTTGCGTGGCGAGGCGATTCCCCTGGCGGCCCGGATTGTCTCGGTGGTGGATGTGTTCGATGCTTTGGTCCATTGTCGCCCCTACAAGCGTTCCTGGAGTGTGGCGGATGCGGTGGCGGAGATCCGTCGTTTGTCGGGCACCAGCTTTGATCCGACGGTGGTGGAAGCCTTTGGTCGGCTTTACGAAGCCGGGATGTTTGACCATTTGGCCCAATAGTCGGTCAAGGCCCGAATCATACCCTCTCCATCGTTGCCGGTGGCGGTCAGATCCACCCGTACCCCCCGGCTCGACAACGCCTGGGCGGTGAGGGGACTCAAGGCGGCGATCAGCGCCTTTTCCGGCAGACTCGCTGGACCTTCCGGCAGCAGATCCAGAAACAGATCCACCGTGCGGGGACTGAAAAAAGGCAGGGCATCCACCTCCGGCAGACGCTGAAGGATTCCTTCCGGGAGTCGCGTTACCGGCACGCTGCGGTAGACTGTGATGGTCTCGACCTGTCTGCCGGCTTGTATCAGCACCCGGATGAGTTCTTCCCGTCCATCCTCGGCCCGGGGAAACAAAAATGACCGGGCGTCGGGAAACCGTTCCAGCACGGTTTTTCCCAGCGTCTCCCCCCCCATGGGCCGATCCGGCACCTGCACTGTCCACCCCTGATCTTCCAGCAGGCGCGCGGTTTTGTTGCCCACGGCAAACAGGGGCGGTGGCCTGACGCCTTCCGGCACCGCGGCGGCAAAGGTCCTGGCTCCGTTGGCGCTGGTGAGCAGCACGGCGTCGAATCGGTTCAACGCGGCCATGGCCTGCTGAAAAGGGACGGGATCTTCTGTCGGTTGGATGGTCATCACCGGCGCCAGCAGTGGCACGCCACCGTGACGGAGGATCAAATGGGCGCTTTCGCTGGCCCCCGGTTCCGGACGGGTGACGAGGATGACGCGATTGGCCAGATTCATGGCGGAAGCCTTGGAGAGTCGGGTGGATGAGGGAGAATTGCATCTTGGCGGATTGGGGTGATTTTTTCAAGATGATGAGCGTTTGTTCGTTGATGTTGCGGCGTTTTACACTTGACCTAGGGCGTGCGGCGTTTCATGGTGATGGGTGCCGCCGTATCTTTTGCATGGCGGGGATTGGGGAGTGGCATCCCGGGATTTTTTCCGGTTTCGGCTCAACTTGAATGTCATTGGCATGAGTGGAAAACGCCCTTTGAAGAGATACTGGTTGGCAATCCAGACCCATGGAATACTGCCTTTCTTTTTGTGGACGCTGCTGCTTTTTGGTCTTTGGGTATGGAATCTTCACACCATCAACGGCATGGTCTCTTACCCTCTGGGGAGTCCGAACGGTTCCGCGTCTTCTGGGGGGGGCGGGGTTGCGGCGGTGGCGGCGTGGGAATTCAAGACCGGAGTGGTGCATCTTCTGGTCTGGATGGTGGGTGTCGGTGTGCTGTACCTGTTCAAGGGGCGGCGCGACAAAGCCCAAAAGGCCACGCAGGAGCGTTACGAGACCGTGGTTGCGGAAAAGGATGTGGTCAAGGCCAACAACCGGAAACAGTACTCCCTGCTCAAACAATTGCTGGATCAGACCAAACAGCTCTCCCAGCACAACGCCTATCTGGAGCAGCAGGGGAAGATTCGCGCCATCATCAACCGGTTGTTGATGGATTCCCTGGACTCCTTGTCGCTGAAGGAACATCTCGACGAGGCCATTTTTCTCATCACCTCCATTCCCTGGCTGGGATGTCAGATCCGGGGGGCGATTTTTTTGTGGGATGAAGGGCGGCAGGAGCTGTATCTGGCGGCTCAACGCGGTCAGCCGGAACCGCTTCTGGAGCGTTGTGCCCGGGTTCCTTTGGGGTATTGTCTGTGCGGCAAGGCGGCCCAGACCCGCATGCCGGTCTACTCTCCCCATCTGGATGCGGGACACGAGATCACCTATTATGGCATTACCGATCATGGGGATTATTGTTTGCCGATTCTGGGGGGGGAGCGGCTGATCGGCGTGCTCAATCTGCGGGTGGACGCCGGATATCATTTTACCGACGATGACAAGCTGCTGTTGCAACCCATCGTCAACACTCTGGCGGGACTGATCATCCGCTGTCAGCAGGAAGAGGAACTGGCCCAGGCCAAAAAGAACGCCGAACTGGCCACCCAGGCCAAAAGCGCCTTTCTGGCCAACATGAGCCATGAAATCCGTACCCCCATGAATGCCATCATCGGTTTGAGCCATTTGTGTCTTCAGACCGAATTGACCGGCAAGCAACAAGATTATCTGTTCAAGGTTCACAATGCCGCCAACTCCCTGTTGCGCTTGATCAATGACATTCTCGATTTTTCCAAGATCGAGGCGGGCAAGCTGGAGATGGAGCGGGTGGAGTTCGCCCTGGAGGATGTGCTCAACGGGGTGGTGGCCATGATCACGGTGAAAACCATGGAAAGTGATCTGGAATTGTTGCTGGATGGGGATCTGAAGGCTCCCTCCCATGTGATGGGGGATCCGTTACGGCTGGGGCAGATTCTGACCAATCTGGCCAACAATGCGGTCAAGTTCACCGAAACCGGGGAGGTGGCCATTGCCACCCGGGTGGTCGCAGAGACCGCAACCGAGGTGACCATCGCGTTTTCGGTACGGGATACGGGCATCGGCATGACTCCGGAACAGATGGAAAAGCTGTTCAAGGAGTTCAGTCAGGCGGATACCTCCACCACCCGCAAGCATGGGGGCACCGGGTTGGGATTGGCCATTTCCCGGCGTCTGGTGGAGATGATGCAGGGTGAAATCCGGGTGGAAAGCACCCTGGGCGTGGGCAGTCGGTTTGTGTGTACGGTACCGTTCGGCAAGTCGGAACGGGTCGCGGAACCGGTCTTGCCATTGATCGGAGAGTTGGCGGGATTGCGGGTGCTGGTGGTGGATGACAACGCGGGCGCTCTTGAGATCATGTGCGCCTGTCTGGAATCCTTGGCGTTCCGGGTCACCGGGGTGGACAGTGGCGCTTTGGCCTTGGAAATCCTGATCCGGGCGGAGCAGGCCGGAGAGCCTTTCGGGCTGGTCATGATGGATATGACCCTGCCGGAGCCGGATGGCATGGAGGTGGCCCGACGGATTCGGCAGGAGGATCAAATTCAGGTGGTGCCACGGGTGATCCTGGTCACCTCCCACGGGTGTGAGCAACATTTTCTGCGCACCGAGGAGAATGTGACCCTGGATGGTTTTTTGGTCAAGCCGGTCAACCGGTCTGCGTTGATCGATTCCATTTTGCGTGCGTTTGGCCATGCTCCGGATTCGGGGCGGGATCTGTTGAATCAGGCGGATCATCAGGTGATGCAACAGGTGGTCGGCGCGCATCTGCTGTTGGCCGAGGACAACGAGATCAACCAGCAGGTGGCCCGGGAACTGTTGGCCCAGGTGGGGGTGACTCTGACCGTGGTGGAGAATGGTCAACAGGCGGTGGAACGGGTGGCCCAGGCCCATTTCGACGGCATTCTGATGGATTTGCACATGCCGGTGATGGATGGTCTGGACGCCACCCGGGCGATTCGTCGTCAGGGGGGGTGGGGGGAGGAAATTCCCATCATCGCCATGACCGCCAATGCCATGGTGCAGGATCGGGATGCCTGTCTGGCGGCGGGCATGAACGACTATATCGCCAAACCGGTGGAGCCCAGAATCCTGTATGCCCAGGTGGCCCGCTGGATCCATCCCGATCCGGCCCGGCGGGCCGCAGGAGCGGTCGATGCCGCGTTGATTGTGTCTGTTGGCGCGGACCCATCGGATTTACCGGAGTTGCCGGGTCTGGATACCGAGGCCGCTTTGAAGATTATGGGGGGCAATACGGCATTGTACTTGGACATTCTGGCCCGTTTTGTCCACAATCAAAAGGACGCGTGCCGCCTGATGGCATCGCTTTGGGAGCAGGGGGATCGGGCGAAGCTGGAGCGTACGGCCCATACCCTCAAGGGGATTGCCGCCACCATCGGCGCGATGGAGTTGAGCGTGGCGGCTCAGGCTGTGGAGCACGTCGCATACGAGGAAAACAACGGGGAGTCCATGCCTGCTTTGCTGGCCGCGGTCGCCCGCAGGCTGGATGGGGTGCTGGCCACCATCGGGGGGGCCATCGGTGAAAAACCGGTGGAGGCGGAGGTCACGGGGGAGGAGGGCATCACCGACACGGGGGCATTGTTGCCTTTGTTCAGGCGGGCCGAAGGGTTGTTGCGGGCTTTTGATTCGGATGCGGAAGCGGTCATCGGACAGATGCGGCCCCTGGTGAAAAGTGGCGCGGATCGCGAAGCCTTGCAGACCCTGAAAGATCTTTTGGATGGCTATGACTATCAGGCCGCTTTGCGGACCCTGCTGGCATGGGCCGAAACCGTGGGTTTGGCTGTGGATTTGGAGACGGAGGAGAGACCATGAGCGTGTCGCAGGCCCCCAATACCAAGGAAGGGACCATCTTGCTGGTGGATGATCAGCCGGACCAGATCAAGGTGATCAAGTCGGCCCTGGATCAACTGTTTGCGGTCAAGGTGGCCATTCGGGGGGATGTGGCTTGTCAGATTGCGGCGGCCGGTGGGGTGGATCTGATTCTGCTGGATGTGTTGATGCCGGAGATGGATGGTTACGAGGTCTGCCGTCGGTTGAAGGCCAATCCGGATACGGCCGGAATTCCGGTGATTTTTTTGACCTGCAAAGATACCCAGGATGACGAGACCGTGGGATTGCAACTGGGGGCGGTGGATTTCATCCGCAAACCCAGCAGCGCGTCGGTGGTGCTGGTCCGGTGCCGCAACACCATCGCCCATCAACGGGCCAAAGAGGATTTGCGCCGCAAGAATGAGGAGTTGGAGCAGGCCTTGAAGGTCCGCGAGGACATGGAGCGCATCTCCCGTCATGACATGAAAGGGCCTTTGTCGGGTATTCTCGGCCTGCCGGAAATCATGCTTCTGGACAACAACTACACCGAAGCGCAACGCAACTTGCTCAAACTGATCGAAAGAAGCGGCTATATCATGTTGGACATGATCAACAAGTCCCTTGATATGTACAAGATGGAGAACAATACCTACAAGTTGCAGGCGGAACATTTCGATCTGCTGGAAACCTTGAAACATATCGTGGGCGGTTTGGAGAAACACATCCAGTCCAAGCGGATCAAGATCCGTTTCGAGATGCCGGGGCAGGCCGGTCCTCCGGAATCGTTTTTTGTGCTGGGCGAGAAGATGCTGTGTTATTCGGTCTTCTATAACCTTTTTTTGAACGCCATCGAAGCGGCCAATTATCACGGGGAGATCCGGATTCGGTTGTCGTTTGCCGACGGTTTTGGTCGGATCCGCATCACCAATCCCGGTGAGGTGCCGGTTGCGATCAGACCCCAGTTCTTCGACAAATACGTCACCGGCAAGCTTCACGGGAGCGGCCTGGGCACCTATTCCGCTTGGCTGGCCGCCAAGACCCAGGGGGGAGGCATAGCACTGGATGCCAGCCAATCCGGGGAAACCTCGGTGATCGTCACCTTGCCCGAAGGCTCCCAGGAAGCCGCCGCTTCCGCCGTCGCGGGATAGCCCGAACCGGGCGGATTCTTTGGAAATTTTCAGGTGTACCCCATCGCAAGGCTTCTTGTTTCTTTGGGTTGTGTTTTTTTTTGGGGGGGATGTGACAACTATTATAATTTATAGTTGTTTGTTTCTTGTAACATACTGTATCTTGATTCTTTTTATTTTTATCTCTTTGGGTTTTGTATTCTTTTTATTTTATAACAAATTGGTTGTTGTTTTTTGGTGTGTTTCTGATGTAATTTTTTGATTTTAAATTACTTTTTTGTATTTTGTTGTGTCATTTCAAATAACTTCTTGAAGAACTATTGTCTGGTGGTGTATATTGCATGGAATGGTTTCAGGGGGTGTCCCTCTATCATGATTGTTGTACGAGATCCGGGAATTGACGATTTGAGAGTGTGAGTGTTTGGGGATTAATGAAAGGATTTGTTGATGATTATTTTTAGTATTGATGTGTCTGGTGCTGGTTGGCTGGATGAGTTGGAGAACGGGGTGGGGCCTGCTTTTTTGAGCAAAAATGCCAAGGAGAAGTTGAGGATTGGACTGTCGAAGCATGTGCGGGGGGTGATTGTGGAGAGACCGTACTCCGACAAGGATTACCGGAGTACCTATTATAGCCATTTTTCCAAGAAAATTCCGGATCGTGGTCGTGATTGTGTGCGGGTACATTTTTTTTCACATTTTTTCCCTGTGGATTCAAGAAAGTCGGATTTTCTGGATGGTCTGGCCGATCAGAAGGAGTTTCAGAAGCACTATCTGGGTTTTATGGTGTTGAGGCCCGGGGATATCGTCTCGATTGGCCGGACCGTTCTGGATACCAATGCGGTAGAGGGGGCGGCTGGATGTGTGTTGAAGGCCGAATACAAGGTCCATCTGTTGGGCATGGTTCTGAAGATTAGAGGGTTTCCCTTCATGTCCCAGGATACCGAAATATCAATCTGCGCCCATGTGACCTCCTGGGCCATTTTGCGGTATTTCAGCCAGAAATTTTCGTAACCGTTCAGATCAGAAACGAAGGTGCCAAGCCTTGACAATGTGATTATTG
>JADGAZ010000018.1 GCA_015231755.1 Magnetococcales bacterium
CGGTAAAACCGAGCTTGATGAACTGCTTGACGGAATCCGGGCTGGCCGCCACCCGTCTTTCTCCCGGATAGATCTCTCTGGGAATACCGATCTGCATAGAAAGCCTCCTGAAACGGTGTAGAAAGGAAAGAAAACTGAATCACATCCACCCTGAATCCGTGGTATTTGAACGGCTGCGATCCCAACACATATCTGCCAATCCGAATCATGGGAGAAAAAAGGGGAGCGGTCAAGTTGCCGCAATGCAATATGACAGAATCATTCCCCCTCATCGCACAAACGGGTCGCCAAGCCGATATAACGGGCCGGGGTCAAGGCCAGGAGACGGGCCTTGGCCTCCTCGGGAATGTCCAAAGTCTGGATGAAAGCGTGAATCCCCTCCCGGGTGATGCCCCGTCCGCGGGTCAGGGCTTTGAGTTTTTCGTATGGTTTTTCCAGGCCATAACGACGCATCACGGTCTGGATCGGTTCGGCCAGCACCTCCCAGGTCTGGTCGAGGTCCGCGGCCAGACGCACCGAATCCGCCTCCAGCTTGCCGATGCCCTTCAAGGCGGAGTCATACCCCAGCAGGGCATATCCCAGTCCCACACCGACGTTGCGCAATACCGTGGAATCCGTCAAATCCCGCTGCATCCGGGAGAGGGGCAGTTTGGCCGCCAGATGATCGAGCATGGCGTTGGCCAGTCCCAGATTGCCCTCGGAATTTTCAAAATCGATGGGATTGACCTTGTGGGGCATGGTGGAGGATCCCACTTCTCCGTCCCGCAGTTTCTGACGGAAATAACCCAGACTGACGTAGGACCAAATGTCCCGATCAAAATCCAACAATACGGTGTTGAATCGCATCACCGCGTGGAAGAATTCCGCCACCCCGTCATGGGGTTCGATCTGGGTGGTGAGGGGCTGATAGGTGAGGCCCAAACCGGTCACGAACCGTCTGGCCAACGCGACCCAATCCACCTCGGGATAGGCGATCACATGGGCGTTGAAATTGCCCACCGCCCCATTGATCTTCCCCGGCACCTCGACCCGTCGCAGTCCGTCGAGTTGAATGCGCAGCCGATGGGCCACATTGGCCATCTCCTTGCCCAGGGTGGTGGGGGAGGCGGGTTGTCCATGGGTACGGGCGAGCATGGGCAGATCCCGATAACGGGCAGCCAGGGCGGCAATCTCCGCGATCACCCGTTCCATGGCCGGGATCAACACCCGTTCCTTGGATTCGGCCAGGGCCAGACCATGGGACAGATTGTTGATGTCTTCGGAGGTGCAGGCGAAATGGATGAATTCCAGCACCGTTTCCGACACCACCCCTCCCAGCCGCTCCTTGAGGAAATACTCCACCGCCTTGACATCGTGGTTGGTGGTGCGTTCGATTTCCTTGATGCGGCGGGCATCTGCTTCCGAAAAACTGGTCATCAGCGCCACGAGCCGCTCTTCGACTTCCGGGGAGAAAGGGGGAACTTCCGGAATGGCCGCCTCCGCCGCCAGGGCCGAAAGCCAGCCCAACTCCACCTGGACACGCCGGTAGATCAGGCCAAACTCGGAAAAAACCGGACGCAACGACGCCATCTGTCGGGCATAACGTCCATCCAAAGGAGAAAGTGCGGTCAGCGGGGTCAGATCCATTGCCATGCCGTTCCAAAAACGTGATTGATCGGGAGATGAAGGCCAACTGTGCCATAGTAACCGGGATCAAAAAAAAACAAAACCCACGCCAGAAAAAAATTGCCTTATATCTCCGCTTGCACACTTGGCGACCACGGAAAATCCGTTTAACCTGTAAATAGCCGTACCTCGACCGCTTCTCCAAGGAAAGACGCCCATGATCGACGCAAAACCTTTCAGACGCCTTTTGATCGCCAATCGAGGCGAAATCGCCATTCGCATTATCCGGGCCGCTGCGGAAATGAATATCGCCACGGTGGCGATCTACGCCAAGGAGGACAGCTACTCCCTGCATCGCTACAAAGCGGATGAAAGCTATCAAGTGGGGGCAGGCAAACGTCCCATCGCCGCCTACCTGGATATCGCCGATATCCTGCGCATCGCCCAGGAGGTCAAGGTGGACGCGATCCATCCGGGATACGGGTTTCTCTCCGAAAATCCCGACTTCGCCGAAGCCTGCCGCCAGGCGGGCATCGTCTTCATCGGCCCCACCCCGGAAGCCATGCGTCAACTCGGAGACAAGGTTCAGGCCCGCAAGATCGCCGTGGAGGCGGGTGTGCCCGTCATGCCCGCCACCGCTACCCTCCCCGACGACCCGGCGCAAATCCGCGCCATGGCCCATGAGATCGGCTTTCCCGTGATGCTCAAGGCGATCTGGGGCGGCGGCGGACGGGGCATGCGGGTGATCGAACACCCGGATCAACTGCTCGAACAGGTCCAGACCGCCAGCCGCGAAGCGGCGTCGGCCTTCGGCAACGGCGCGGTCTATCTGGAAAAACTAGTGCGACGCGCCCGGCACGTGGAAGTGCAGATCCTGGGGGATCAACACGGCAATCTGGTGCATCTGTTCGAGCGGGACTGCACCGTGCAACGCCGCAACCAAAAGGTGGTGGAACGCGCCCCCGCCCTCTACCTCAACGACGCCCAGCGGACCGAACTGTGCGACCATGCCCTGCGCCTCGCCCGGGCGGTCCAGTACCGCAACGCGGGCACGGTGGAATTTCTCCAGGATGTGGATACGGGAAAATTCTATTTCATCGAAGTCAATCCCCGCATTCAGGTGGAGCATACCGTCACCGAGGAGGTGACGGGCATCGATCTGGTGCAAGCCCAAATCCTGGTGGCCCAGGGCCACGCCCTCGGCTCCCCCGGACTGCCCCGCCAGGAGAATATTTTCCTCCAGGGCCACGCGCTGCAATGCCGGGTCACCACCGAGGATCCGGAAAACAACTTCACCCCGGACTATGGCCGCATCTCCGACTACCGCAGTGCCGCCGGCTTCGGCATCCGTTTGGACGCGGGCACCGCCTACAGCGGCGCACGCATCACGCCGTTCTACGACTCGCTGCTGGTCAAGATCACCGCCCGGGCCGCCACCTCCGACGCGGCCATCCAACGCATGGACCGGGCCTTGCAGGAATACCGCATCGTCGGCCTGAAAACCAATCTCGGCTTTTTGAGCCGGGTGGTGCGCCACGAAAAATTCCGTACCGGGGATTATGTCACCACCTTCATCGACCAGACCCCGTCGCTGCTCAACACCCCGGCCCGCAAGGACATTCACGCCCATCTGTTGCAGTACATCGCCGATGTGGTGGTCAACGGCAATCCGGAAACCAAAGGGTTGCCCAAGCCCGACAGCCACGTCAAGCCCACCATCCCGAAACACGACAGCAAATCCGACCTGGCCTTCGGCACCCGGGATCTGCTGGATGAATTGGGCCCAAAAAAATTCTCCCAATGGATGCTGGATCAAAAACGCACCCTGATCACCGATACCACCATGCGCGACGCCCACCAGTCGCTTTTGGCCACCCGCCTGCGCACCCATGATCTGCTGGCGGTGGCGCCGGCCTATGCCCGGCTGCTGCCCTCCTTGTTTTCGGTGGAGTGCTGGGGAGGCGCCACCTTTGATGTAACCATGCGTTTTCTCAAGGAATGCCCCTGGGAACGCCTCCACGATCTGCGTGAGCAGATGCCCAATCTGCTGTTGCAAATGCTGCTGCGCTCGGCCAACGGCGTGGGCTACACCAACTATCCGGACAACGTGGTGCGCTTTTTCATCAAGCAGGCCGCAGGCCGGGGGGTGGATCTCTTCCGGGTGTTCGACTCCCTCAACTGGGTGGAAAACATGCGGGTGGCCATGGACGCGGTCATCGCCGAAGACAAACTGTGCGAAGCGGCCATCTGCTACACCGGGGACATCATGGACCCCAAGCGGGCCAAGTACTCCTTGAAATACTATGTCAACATGGCCAAGGAACTGGAAGCCGCCGGCGCCCACATTCTCGGCATCAAGGACATGGCCGGACTGCTCAAGCCCAATGCGGCCCGGGTGCTGGTGAAAGCCCTGAAAGAAGAAATTGGCCTGCCGATCCATTTCCACACCCACGACACCAGCGGCATTTCGGCGGCCAGCGTCCTGTCGGCCATCGAGGCCGGGGTGGACGCGGTGGACGCGGCCATGGACGCCATGAGCGGCGCCACCTCCCAGCCGAGTCTCGGTTCCATCGTGGAGGCGCTGCGCAACACCCCCCACGACACCGGACTCGACATCGAATCGATTCGCGCCATTTCCACCTATTGGGAGCAGGTGCGTCGCCACTACGCCGCCTTCGAGAGCCTGCAATACGCGGGAGCCTCGGAGGTCTACCTCCACGAAATGCCCGGTGGACAGTTCACCAATCTGCGCCAGCAGGCCCGTTCCCTGGGCATCGACGCCCATTGGGATCAGGTGGCCCACGCCTATGCCTGGGTCAACGAAATGTTCGGCGACATCCCCAAGGTGACCCCCAGCTCCAAGGTGGTCGGGGATATGGCCTTGATGATGGTCACCAGCCAATTGACCCGGGAGGATGTGCTCAATCCGGAAAAAGAGATCGCCTTCCCCGAGTCGGTGGTGCAGTATTTCCGTGGGGATCTGGGTCAGCCGCCGGGAGGCTTCCCGGAAGCCCTGCAACGCAAGGTGCTGAAAAATCAAGAACCCTTGACCGTCCGTCCCGGCGCGATCCTGCCGGATACCGATCTGGAGGCCCAACGCCAGAAAATTTCCCGCCTGACCGGCGGTCTGGTGAGCGATGCCCAGGTGGCTTCGCATCTCATGTATCCCCAGGTATTCAGTGATTTCATGCGCCACTGCCAGACCTATGGGGATGTGAGCCGTCTGCCTTCCCATGTCTTCTTCTACGGCATGGAACCGGGTCAGGAGATCCTGGTGGAGTCCGAACCGGGCAAGGCGTTGATCATCCACTTCATCACCACCTCCGAGCCGGACGCGGATGGCATGGTCAAGGTCTTTTTTGAAGTCAATGGCCAGCCCCGTTCGATCCAGATCCAAAACCGCTCCCAGACCGGCCAGAAACGCGCCACCCCCAAGGCCAAGGACGGAGATCCCAATCAGGTGGGGGCTCCCATTCCCGGCGCCGTGGGCGCCATCGCGGTCATCAAGGGACAAAAGGTGGCCCGTGGGGATCGTCTGCTCTCCTTGGAGGCCATGAAAATGGAAACCGCCATCTGCGCCACCCAGGATGGCACCGTGGCGGAGATCCATGTCCAGACCGGAGACCATGTGGAGACCAAGGATCTGCTGATCACCCTGGTGACCACACCTTAAGATCCCCTCTCCATTGCAACAAAACCTAAGGATCGGGTACAGAATCGGGCGCCAGGGAGCCGCAGGATGAGCGACAACAGCGTCTTGTTGACCTTGAGCGCCCTGTTTTTGATCGGTTTCGCCGCCGACGCCCTGGCGCGTCGCATCATTCTGCCTCGGGTCACCCTGCTGCTTTTGACCGGCATGCTGCTTGGCCCCACCATGTCCGGTCTGGTCTCCACCCAGCAGCAGGAGTGGCTGGTGGTGGTGGCCCAGGCCACCTTGTGCATGGTGGGCTTTTTGCTGGGAGGACGGATCACCCTGAATGGCCTGCAACGCTATGGCCATACGGTGCTGACCATCTCCTTGACGATTCTCACCGTCTCCGGCTGTCTGATGTTCATGGGCATGCTCTGGATCGGTGTGCCTTTGTCCGCCGCGATCCTGCTGGCCACCATCTGCCTGACCACCGATCCCGTGGCCCCCACGGATGTGATCCACGAACTGCGGGCCGACGGCCCCTTCACCCGCATCCTGATGGGGGTGATCGCCACCAACGACGCCCTGGGCTTTGTATTGTTCACCATCGCCCTCTCCGTGGCGGCCCTGTTCCATGCCACGGCACTCCCCCGCTCGGTGGTGGAGGTGATCTGGGAGTTGGGGGGAGCCGTGGCCATCGGCGCCATTCTGGGACGCCTGCTGGCCTTCATCAGCGACCACACCCACCGTCCCGACACCCTGCTGGCCGGCACCCTGGGGCTGCTCATCTTGTGCGGTGCCCTGGCCACCCGTCTGCACACCTCGTTTTTCCTGGCGGTGATGATCATGGGCAGCGTCACGGTCAACAGCTCGCAGCGCCCCTGGAAACCCTTCCTGATCATCGAACGGTTTCTATGGCCTTTTCTGATTTTGTTTTTCCTGCTGGCCGGAGCCAATCTCAAACCCAAAAGCCTGCTGGATATCGGTCTGATCAGCGGCCTGTATCTGGGCTGTCGCATGCTCGGCGAGGTGAGCGGTGCCTGGCTGGGGGCCACCTTGAGTCAATCCCCGCCCCTCACCCGCCGTTGGCTCGGTCCGGCCCTGCTGCCCCAGGCGGGAGTCGCCATGAGCATGACCTTCATCGCCGTGCAACGCTTTCCGGATCTGACCGATCTGCTGCTGCCGGTGGTGATCTCCGGCGTGATGGTTTTTGAACTGGTCGGCCCCATCATGACCCGCGTCGCCTTGATCCGCGCCGGGGAAAACAATGCCCAGTCCGGCGGCCCGAGGTTGCGGTAGCAAACCTGAAGCGGTAGAATTGCTCTGTTTACCCCTCTTCTTTCTTTCAGGCTCCTCTCGGGTATCATGGAAATCGAACACCCCACCGTGGATCCCAACAGCTCCAAACGGGTTCCTGTCAATCTCGAAGACGAAATGCGCCGCTCCTACCTCGATTACGCCATGAGCGTCATCGTGGGACGCGCTCTGCCCGACGTGCGCGACGGTCTCAAACCGGTCCATCGTCGCGTCCTGTTCGCCATGAGCGAACTGGGCAACGAGTGGAACCGGGCCTACAAGAAATCGGCCCGCGTGGTCGGTGATGTCATCGGCAAATACCATCCCCACGGGGATGTGGCGGTCTATGACACCATCGTGCGCATGGCCCAGGATTTTTCCATGCGTCATCCCCTGGTGGATGGCCAGGGCAACTTCGGCTCCGTGGACGGGGACTCTCCCGCCGCCATGCGTTACACCGAAGTGCGCATGACCCGACTGGCCGGGGAGTTGCTGGCGGATATCGACAAGGAAACCGTCGATTTCGGACCCAACTACGACGGATCCCTGGTGGAACCCCGCATTCTGCCTTGCAAATTTCCCAATCTGCTGGTCAGCGGTTCATCGGGAATCGCCGTGGGCATGGCCACCAACATCCCGCCCCACAACCTGGGAGAGATCGTGGATGCCACCTGCGCCCTGATGGACAATCCCCTGCTGACCAACCGGGGACTGATGGCCCATGTGCCCGGTCCCGACTTTCCCACCGGGGCTTCGATCCGGGGCCGGGCCGGAATCGTCAGCGCCTACGAAACCGGACGCGGTTCGGTGGTGCTGCGGGCCAAAACCCATATCGAAACCAAAAAAGACGGGCGGGAAGCGATCATCATCGACGAACTCCCCTTCCAGGTGAACAAGGCCCGTCTGGTGGAGGCCATCGCCGATTTGGTGCGGGACAAGAAAATCGAAGGCATCTCCGATCTGCGGGACGAATCCGACCGCCAGGGGATGCGGGTGGTGATCGAGACCAAACGGGATGTCAACGCGGAAGTGCTGTTGAATCAACTCTACAAGCACACCGCCATGCAGACCACCTTCGGGGTCAACGCCGTGGCCCTGGTGGATGGACAGCCCCAGACCTTGAGCCTGAAACGCATCCTGGAATGTTTCATCGACCACCGGCGTCAGGTGGTGACCCGTCGCACCCTGTTCGAACTGCGCAAGGCCCAGTCCCGCAGCCACATCCTGGAAGGGCTGTCCGTGGCCCTGGCCAACATCGACCGCATCATCGCCGTGATCCGCAACGCTCCCAATCCGGTGGTCGCCAAGGAGCAACTGGTGGCGGAACTGTGGGACCGGGGACCGGTGGAAGCGATGCTGACCCGCGCTTTGGATGCGGGCATGACCGCTTCGCCCCAGTTTGTGGAAGGGGGTTACCGGTTGTCGCCGGATCAGGCCCAGGCCATTCTGGATATGCGTCTGCACCGTCTGACCGGTCTGGAACAAGACAAGATCCATCAGGAGTTCGGAGAGACCTTGACGGAAATCGGTCGGCTCAACGCCATTTTGGCCTCGGACGAAGCATTGCTGACGGTCATCAAGGAGGAGTTGCTGCGCATCAAGGAGATGTTCGCCAATGCGCGCCGCACGGAAATCGTCGAAGAAGAAGGAGAATTCTGCGCCGAAGACCTGATCGCCGAAGAAGAGATGGTGGTCACGGTGAGCCACGCGGGTTATGTCAAGCGTCAACCTACGGTGGATTACCGCAGTCAGCGCCGGGGAGGCAAGGGCAAAAGTGCCACGGGCATGAAGGATGAGGATTTCATTTCTCAGTTGTTCGTGGCCTCCACCCATGACACGATTTTGTGTTTCACCGACAAGGGGCGGGTGTTCCGTCTGAAGGTCTACGAAATTCCCCAGGCCAGCCGAGCGGCCCGTGGACGGCCCATCATCAATCTGCTGGCCCTGGAGGCGGGGGAAAAACTGGCCCAGATTCTGCCGGCCCCGGTGGCGGCGGACCAGTGGGACAACTGGCATCTGCTGTTCGCCACGGCCAAGGGATTGATCAAGAAAACCGCGCTTTCGGCCTACATCAACATACGCGCCAACGGCATCCGGGCGGTGGATCTGCAAGACGGAGACGATCTGGTGGGCGTGGCCTTGCTGCCGGTGCTGCCCGAGGATCTGGAAACCGAAGTGGTCGCCGAAACAGTCGAAGGCAACGGAGAAGAAGAACCCGGCATCACTCCGGAGAGCGATACGGCCCTGGAAGATGAAATCGAAGAAACGGATGCCCGACCGGGTCGCATTCTGTTGTATTCGAGTTCCGGCAAGGCGGTGCGATTCCGCACCGGTCAGGTGCGCCTGATGGGTCGGGTGGCCCGGGGCGTGCGGGGCATGCGCCTGAAGGGCGAAGACCGGGTGATCGCCCTCAACGTGCTGAACACCGACGCGGATTGCCAGATCCTGGCCATGACGGAAAACGGTTTCGGCAAACGGACCGAAGTGGACAAGTTCCCCACCAAGGGACGGGGCACCCAGGGGGTGATCGGCATGCTGATCAACGAACGCAACGGGCCGGTGGTGGCCAGTCTGGTGATCACGCCCAGCGATCAGATCATGGTGATCACGAATCAAGGCACGGTGTTGCGCACGCCGGTGGAAACCGTGCGGCTGACGGGTCGCAACGCCCAGGGGGTGAAGGTGCTGGATGTCTCCAATAGCGGAGAGCGGGTGGTTTCCGTGGCCCGCATCGCCGAGTCCGAAGAGGAGTCCAACGCTCCGGGAGACGAGGAGGACGGGGGCGAAGAAAACGAGCTGACGGAACAAGACGAAGGGAGCCAATAGACCATGCTGGATCTGAAAACGATTCGCGAACGGCCCGAATGGGTGGACTCACGCTTGAAAAGCCGGGGGGGACGCCATGATCTCACGGCTTTTTTCGCCCTGGAGGCGGCGCAGCGGGCCTTGCGCACGGAAACCGAACGCCTGCAAGCCCGCCGCAATGAAATTTCCCGCGCTGTTGGCCGGATGAAGGCCAATGGCGAAGACGCCTCGGCTTTGCTGGAAGAGATGGGGCAACTGGGCCCCCGCCTCAAAGAGACCGAAGCGGCGTTGCGCGTCAAGGACGAGGAGTTGCAAACCGAACTGACCCGTCTGCCCAATCTGCCGGACGAAAGCGTGCCCGAAGGTCCGGACGAAAGCGGCAACGTGGTGGTGCGTTCCTGGCCGGAAGGATTTTCCGGCGGTCCCGTCACCGAAAACCATTGGGACATCGGTGAGCGGCTGGGGATTTTGGATTTTGCCAGCGCGGCGGAGACCGTGGGGGCGCGGTTCACCTTTTTCCGGGGAGACGGGGCGCGGCTGGTGCGGGCCTTGACCGGTTTCATGCTGGATCTGCACACCCGGGAACACGGTTACGAAGAGATTCTGCCGCCGTTTCTGGCCAACAAGGAGAGCCTGTTCGGCACCGGGCAGTTGCCCAAATTTGAAGAGGATCTGTTTTGTCTGCGGGACGATCCGTTTTACCTGATTCCCACCGCCGAGGTGCCCTTGACCAACCTCGTGCGGGGACAGATCGTGGACGAGGCCCGTCTGCCCTTGAAGTGGACCGCCTGGACCGCCTGTTTCCGCCGCGAGGCCGGAGCGGCGGGCCGGGACACCCGGGGATTGATCCGCCAGCACCAGTTCGACAAGGTGGAACTGGTGTGGATCACCCGTCCCGAAGAGAGCATGGCCGCTTTGGAAAGCCTGACCCGGCACGCCGAAGAGGTGTTGAAACGGTTGGAACTCCCATTCCGTACCGTGGCCTTGTGTACCGGGGATCTGGGATTCGCCTCCGCCAAAACCTATGATCTGGAGGTGTGGCTGCCGGGTCAGGGCCGCTATCGGGAAATTTCCTCGTGTTCCAACACGTTGGATTTCCAGGCCCGACGCATGAAATCCCGTCTGCGGCGCACCGCCGGCAAGGCGGTGGAACCGGTACACACCTTGAATGGTTCCGGCGTGGCCGTGGGTCGGGCCTTGGTGGCGGTGCTGGAAAATTTTGTCCAGGCCGACGGCAGCGTGGTGATCCCCGACGCCCTGCGTCCCTACATGGGCGGTCAGGCGATCATCAAACCCCCATCCGCCTGATCCCCTGCTCCATCCCCGGAAGGCTTGTCACTCCCCTTTCCCCTCCCCCGCCAGAAGCGATTGACGCCTTCTGGCGGGGACGAGTCAAGACTTGCCATCATCTGCCCCATTCGCTAAAATCAAACCGGTAGACGATTTTGTCTGGAAGGGTGGCAGAGCGGTTGAATGCAACGGTCTTGAAAACCGTCGATGGGCGACCATCCGTGGGTTCAAATCCCACCCCTTCCGCCAATTTCTTTGCATCCATTTGACAGATTCGCAACAAACTGTCACCCCTCATCGTTACCCCCCCTTTACAACGAACCCCACTCCTGAACAGCCCCCTGCTTAACGCCGCCCGCGAGGAGCAGGAACGCTGAATCCTGCAAACCGAATGATGGCCATGCGTTCTCGTTTGCGCTGGATGACGTGCCCCGAAGGGGGTACCCGATGGACATGCTGGCTTCTGCCAGACTGGCCGTTGCATCTTTGGAGGGAACCGACAAGACGAATCTTGTCACGAATGTGCGCACACAGGATGCGGTGTATCAAAATATTCACACACATCAATCCTCTCCCAAAGAATCGGATCGCAACGACACACAATGGGTGCAACTTTCAACAAATCCAGACCAGACAGTACGGTGTTGGCAAAACAGCCCTTTCGGCCTCTGGGGACGCCAGAAAACGGCCTTTTGAAGAAGATTCAAGAAAACCGCATCAGAAACAAGACAAAAAAACGCTCTCACCATCCGCCGTTATCCGATCCAGGCCGGATCAATACACGCCCGTGTCACACCAGGCCGATACAGAAAGGGGTTGCACAACCCCAGACAATGCCAGATAATGCCACATGGTGGGAATTTAAAGATACGCGCCATGACACAGCCGACGATGAAGACGGATTCTTCTGTTTGATTACACTATCATATGCAGTCAACCTATAACAAATGGAGCATGATCATGAAGTCTGAAATGAAAAATATTTCCGCCGTTGTCGTTTCTCTGTTCGCGGGCATGGCCCTTGCTGGCTGTAGTGGTGGAGTGGATAACAAAGCCGCCGAAGCCTGCAAAAAGACCGCCACCGAAATGAAATTGACCGGTGCCGCCGCCGATGAGTTCATCAAGCTCTGTGTCAACCCTGCCGAAGCGTGCAAAAAGTCGGTTGCAGAAATGAAATTGACCGGTCCGGCCGCTGACGATTTCGTCAAGCAGTGCGTTGAAGCCGCCAAAACCGGCAAACCGGCCAAATAACCGTCACAATCGGTTGAATGTCATCGCTGACCACAAGCTGAAACCAGTGGCAAGCCGTTGAAAGGACGGCAAACCCAAACCACCCGCTCAAAGGTGGTCACGCCTTGTAAACCAAAACAAACATCCTCATTCTTGATCTGAAACGATCTCTCCTGGCAGCCCGTCAACACGGCGTCGCTTCTGTTAAAGAGTCGCGCATTGAAACCCCTATGAAACCTTCCGCATCTCCGGCCCGGTTTGGTGTCACAGCCCTGCTGGCGTTCCTGGGCATCCTCGGCTGGCAGGGTTCCTGGCCGATAGCGGTACCGGTCCATCTGCTGCTGGCCGTGGGAGGATTGCCTCTGATCCTGTCCGTCATGATCTATTTCACCCCGGTCCTGACCCGGAGTGGATCCATTCCCGTGTGGGTCAATCGGCTGCCCCTGCTGGCCATGATGGCAGGAATCCTGGGATGTATGGCGATCTTGCAGGAATGGTGGCTGGTGGGCGTGGCCGCCCCCCTGGCTTGGCTGAGCGCCGGGGTGACATTGGGATGGATGCGTCATCGGGCCGCCCGCTCTTTGGGATCACCACATCCGGGCCTGCTTTGGTATCAAGCGGCGTTGGTCTGTTTGATGCTGGGATTGATGTCCATTCTGGCCACCCTGGCCTGGCCGGAACACTGGCAGCTCTTGCGCAGCACGCACCGCCATCTCAACCTGTTGGGTTTTGTCGGCCTGACCGCGATCGGTACCCTTCAGGTATTGTTGCCCACCGTGGGTGGTTACGCCGATCCCATGGCCGGTCAGCGGTTACAGCTCGATTTGAAATATGCGCTGCTTGGTGTCGCGCTGATGACTGGCGGCGCCACCTTCTGGCCGGGATTGAGCGGATTGGGGCTGGTGGCGTGGGGATGGGTGCTGATCCGTCTTTTGCTTCCGATATATGGCCATGTCATCCCCATCCTGCGGACCCATGGCGCGGCGGCATCCCTGCTGGGCGGGCTGTTCGGCTTCTGGTTTTCGCTGGGCAGCGCCCTGTGGCAACAGGGGCATGTGATCCTGCCTCTTTTCCTGACGCTGTTTCTGTTTCCCTTGGTCACCGGGGCGTTGTCGCATCTGTTGCCCATGTGGTGGTGGCCCGGCTTGGCCACGCCCCAACGTGACCAGGCACAACAACTCCTGGGCCGGTTTGCCCTGCTGCGGGTCGGCGCCTTCTGGTTGGGCGGCGTGGCCATCGTGGTTGGGGCCTCCTGGGGAATCCATCTGGTGGGCATCACACTGCTGCTGTTTCTGGGACAGGTGGGATGGCTGGGCCGTAAACGCCAATCACAACACCCTTGACCCTTGCCCCCCGTAGCGATTTTGATCCGGGGGGCAAACCCTTTACTTGGACGCCATTCGGGCCTTTACTGAAATGATGCATGCATCGACCTCCCAAGCACCATCAAAAACACCTATCCTCTTAACAGGAGCGCCCCCATGACCACACCCGATCCCGCTCTCCATGAACTGATCCGCCTGCGTTGGTCTCCACGCGCCTTCGATCCCCGTCGGGTGGAACGGGAAACCGTAAAGCTACTGCTGGAAGCCGCCCGTTGGGCACCATCCTGCTACAACACCCAGCCATGGCGTTATCTTGTGGCCTTTCGGGACGATGAAGCGGGGTTCAACCGATTGTTGAGCTGTCTGGTGGAGGCCAACCGCCTCTGGGCCCGGAATGCCCCTGTACTCATGATCTCTCTGGCCTACACACGGCACGATCACAATGGCAAACCCAACCGTTGGGCCTGGCACGACGTTGGCGCGGCCAATGCCCAATTGACCGCCCAGGCCACGGCCATGGGATTGGCCGTGCATCAGATGGCGGGATACGATCCCGATGCGGTGCGCCGCCTGTATGCCCTGGATGACCTCTTTGAACCGGTCACGGTCCTGGCCTTGGGTTATCCCGGATCCCCGGAGCTGCTGGATGCCACGTTGCGCGAACGGGAAACAGCCCCCAGACAACGCAAACCCCTGGAGGCCATCGCCTTCGACGGCGCCTGGGGAACCCCTCTGTAAAGAACTGGCATTGAAATCCGGAAAAAACATGGCCGACAGCGTGGTTTATTCAACCGAACAAGGCAGGATGTGTCCCGATTGTCATCAACCCCTCGCCGGATGCGCGTGCCATCGGAAGGGATTGCCCGTGGCATCCGACGGCACCGTGCGGGTTTCCAGAGAGACCAAAGGCCGCAACGGCAAAAGCGTGACGGTGATTCGAGGGGTTGCGCTGGATTCCGGATCCCTGGAGCAACTGGGAAAAACACTCCGAACCTTGTGCGGGACCGGAGGTACGGTGAAAGAAGGGGTGATTGAATTGCAAGGGGATCACGTGACCAAGATCATCGGGCCGTTGAACCAACGGGGTTGGGTGGTCAAACGGGTCGGAGGCTAAAAAAGACAAACCCGCGATGTGGATTTGCCCGTGACTTTGGCCGCAACTTTGGCTATCCATTCAAGGGGGTGCGTGTCGCCTCCCGGAGAATGGCGCACCGTTTCATGGTCGCAATACTCTTGATCTCACAGGCCACCTATCGACTTCAAACCGTGACGAACCATCCCATGACTGACCATCCCATGACTGACTGGACCATCGTGGATGTCGGGGTTGAGCGTTTCAACAACGATCACCAACGACTGCTCTTTTATGTGATCGAGTTGGATCGTCTTGCCCAGCGTTTCCAGCAACGGGAGCCGTTTGAAGACGAATGGGATCAGGTGGATCTCCTGTTTCCCCGCCTGGACAAATACACCCAGGAGCATTTCCAGGCCGAAGAGGCGCTCATGCGCCAATACGCCTACAGCCACCTGGACGAACATATCATCCAGCACAACCAGTTGATCCAGCATCTGGACCGTCTCCGGGAGGATGTGGCGCTGCGGCGCTCCGGTTCCATCGCCCACCTGGAAACGTTTCTGCTGGATTGGCTGCGCAACCACATCAACCGCAACGACCGGAAATATCGGGGCTGTTTCCAGTGGGCGGAAAACCGGGATATCCTCGAAAAAGCCCTGTTCAACGAAATGATTTCCGCCGCGCAATTGCAGCGGATCATCGACATGGCCCCCCCGGAAGTGGTGCTGTTGGATCTGCGCACCGAAACGGAACATCGGGAAGGCATCATCTCCGGTTCCCGCCTCTACCCCTGTGATCACAATCTCATCGACCGCCAAGATACGGAACCCTTCCGACGCTCCTTCGAGGCCACCTTCTCCCCGGAGCAGTTCAATCCCGATCATTGGTATGTCCTGATCTGTCGTTCCGGTCCCCGAGCGGCCATTGCCCTGGAGATCATGCAGCAGCACGACTTGAAGACCTGTGAACTGGTGGGCGGCATCCAGGAATGGACCCGCCAGGGTTTCCCGCTGGTGGCCATGGACGCTCCTCCCCTTTCCGATCCGTAAACAACCCAACCGTGCCGCACCGCTCGCCGCGCTACCGGACGGTCTTTCCCCAAGACCGTCCCGACCGCCCCGCCCCAAAAACAATTTTCCCACACCCCGGGATTTCGTGTTACTCTTCCCCGATCCAACCACCCCCCGGTGTCAAAAATGCCTATGAGAACCGCATCCACGCCTGCGCTGCGACTGTCCACATGGTTTGTCATCATGCCATGGCTGCTGCTCGCGGCAGGGATCCCCCTCGCCTGGAGCGACGGCGGATCCATGGCATTCGGGCTGCCGGTCCAATGCGTCATGGGAGAGCGGTGCTGGATCCAGAATTATCCGGACCATGATCCGGGCCCGGGCGCGGTGGATTATCATCAAGGATCCCTCACCTACGACGGTCACCGGGGTGTGGACTTCCGGGTGCAAACCCTGACACAGATGCGCCAGGGGGTGGCGGTGATCGCGGCGGCGGATGGACGGGTCAAGGCGATCCGGGATGGCATGCCGGATGGTCCCGCCTCGGGCCGTATCGACCAGGAGTCCATCGGTCAGCGACTGGCAGGCAACGGCGTGGTGATCGATCACGGTAACGGGTGGGAGAGTCAATACGCGCATCTGCGCCAGGGGAGCGTCAGGGTGACTCCCGGACAACGGGTCCGGGCCGGAGACCCCCTGGGATGGATCGGACAGTCGGGAATGGCGCAATTTCCCCATGTCCATTTCGAGGTGCGTCGGAACGGCCAATTCCTGGATCCCTTCGCGGCTGAGGATCCCGACGATCCGCAAGGGGAAGCACATCCGCTGTGGAACGCCGCCGCCTTGCAACACTTGACCTATCGCCCGGCGGGGGAGTTGTCCGCGGGATTTTCCGCCACGGTTCCGGATGATCTGCGGGTCGCGGATCCCCCAACCGAAACCCTGGAGGGTCGGGCGGAAAAATTGATCTTCTGGGTCAACCTGTTCGGCGCCCGCGTCGGGGATCAGGAGACCATGGAACTGACGGCCCCATCCGGATCCATTCTGGCCCGACACGAAACCCGACACGAACGCAATCGGGCGCGGGTCATGCGTTACCTCGGCAAGCCGCGTCCGCCAACACTGGACTCCTGGCCCCCGGGGCGCTACACCGGCTCTTATACGTTGACACGACCGGGTGAGGCCAAACCTCTGGTGCAGATCACCCGTCATCTGGACATCCCTTGACACCCGACCGCTTGCAGGGAGCCTTGGTATATGACCCTCCTTTCTAAAATGGCGCTTGTGCTGGCTCTGATCCCACTCCTGATGACCGGCCAGGGAGAGGCGGCGGTGACCACCGAACAGCTCCCGGAGCCTCTGAAGCCCTGGGTCAACTGGGTGCTGCACGGCCACGAGCAGAACCTGTGTCCCATGGCCCACGACAACGCCTCCTCCCGCTGGTGCAGTTGGTCTTCCCGGTTGTCCCTGACGCTGGAGAAGAATCAAGGCCGTTTCGGATTGCAGGCGCGTGTGGTGGGCCATGTCTGGCTGCCTTTGCCCGGCGATGGGGAACGGTGGCCCCGGGAGGTGAAGGTGAACGACAAACCCGCCATCGTGACGGTGCAAGAGGGGATTCCGGGGGTATGGTTGAGTGCCGGCAGCCATGCCGTAAGCGGCGAGTGGCGTTATGCCACCCTGCCCGAATTCCTGAAGGTGCCTGGAGAGGTGGGTCTGATCACCCTGAGCGTGGAAGGCCGGGGGATTCCTTTTGCCGCCCCGGACAACGAAGGCCGATTGTGGCTGCACCCCAAAAACCAGACCAAACGGGATGAAGACCGACTGGAGATGTCGGTGCAACGTCTGTTGCGCGACGGCGTGCCGGTGACCCTGGAGACCCGCATCGAACTACGGGTTTCGGGCAAGCAGCGTGAAATCCTGCTGGGTCCATCCCTGGGCGCGGAGTGGATTCCCACCGACGTGAACGCCCCGCTGCCGATCCGGATCGAGCCGGATGGAGGGATAAAAATTCAGGTCAAGGCCGGGGTATGGCCCATCATCCTGGAGCAACGCCTTCCCGGACCGGTCACCACCATCGAACGTCCCAAGTCTCCCCCCTCCCCCTGGCCCGAAGAGGAGGCCTGGGCCTTCGCGGCCAATCCCCGCATGCGCATGGTGACGGTGGGAGGCGTGGATGCGGTGGATCCCCGTCAAACCGGATTGCCCCAGGAGTGGCACAACCATCCGGCCTATCGGATGCGCCCCGGAGACCGGATGCAACTGGTGGAAAAAAAACGGGGCGAGAGTGATCCGATCACCGAACGTCTGAACCTGACCCGTACCTTGTGGCTGGATTTCTCCGGAGCGGGGTGGACCATCCAGGATCAGATCCAGGGAACCGGCATGGGTTCCTGGCGTCTGGAGATGAATCCCCCCATGAACCTGGGACGGGTGCTGATCGACGGGGAGAATCAATTCATCACCCACCTGCCCGGTTCGGCCCTGAGCGGCGTGGAACTCCGGGAAAAACAGGTGAAAGTCAGCGCGGAAAGCCGTCTGCCCCTGAATACCGGGGTGATTCCGGCCACCGGTTGGAATCAGGATTTCCAGAAGGTCTCCGCCACGGCCCATCTCCCCCCGGGATGGCGTCTGCTGCACGCCAGGGGGGTGGACCGGGCCGACGCAACCTGGATCGGCCAATGGACCTTGCTGGACTTCTTCCTGACCCTGGTGGTGGCTCTGGCCACCGGACGGTTGTGGGGCAGGCTCTGGGGTGGGGTGGCCCTGATGGCCATGGGATTGATCCATCCGGAACAACCCGCGCTGGCCTGGAGCCTGCTGGCGATCATGGGGGCCGTGGCGGCGCTGCGGGTGGTGCCGGCAAAAGGATGGCCCGCACGGCTGCTGGGCACCTGGCGGCTGATCTCCCTGCTGACGCTGGCGGCCACCCTGTTGCCGTTTCTCATCGATCAAGCCCGCCAGGGGATCCATCCCCAACTGGAAATGGAAAGTGGCATCCTGCTGTCTGCCCCCGGTGGATCCATGGGGGTGCGGCGTGCGGCGGTGGCAACGCCCATGATGGCGAAAGAGGCCATGCAGGCGCCGGCTCCAGCCGCCGTTCCTCCGCCAGCCAGGGAACAGGCCCGGAATGAAGACCACTCCGGAAACAAGGCCAAAAAAGCCCAAACCTCCAGCGCCGGCAGGCCCGACGCCCCACCCCCGCCGCCTCGGCCCAGGCTGACCGGACTGGATCCCAAAGCCGTGGCCCAAACCGGTCCAGGTATTCCCCAATGGCAATGGCATACGGTCTCATTGCACTGGAACGGTCCGGTGACGCGGGATCAGGAGTGGCGTCTGTATCTGCTGCCCCCCTGGGCAAACCGGCTGGTGATTCTGGCCCGGATCCTGTTGGCTTTGGCCCTGGTGGTACGGATGCTGGAGATGGCCGCCATCCGACGGCCGGGAAAACAGACCGGTGTGACCGCCTCCGTTATGCTGCTGCTTCTCGGGCTGACGGGGAGTGGCTGGGCCGGGGAGATCCCGGACCAAAAAATGCTCGACACCTTGAGCAACCGGCTGCTGGAGCCTCCGGACTGTCTGCCCGCCTGCGCCAATCTGAACCGTCTGCGTCTGGAGGCGGATACGGAACGGCTGCGACTGCATCTGGAAATGCACGCCCAAAATGAAGTCGCCATCCCCTTGCCGGGTCAGTCGGGACACTGGCTCCCGGCGGAAGTGTGGCTGGACGGCAAGCCTGCGGTGGATCTCAAACGTCTCGATCAACCGGCGGACCATCCCGGCACCCTTTGGATGGTGATTCCAGCAGGCATTCACGCGGTGATGCTGGAAGGTCCGCTGCCGACCCGGGAGAATGTCCAGCTCTCCTTGCCCCTGGGGCCACGTCTGGCGGTGGCCGAAAGCCAAAGCTGGAAGGTGGAAGGAATCCACGACAACGGCACCATCGACTCCACCTTGCAGTTGCGCCGCATCCACTCCGACACACCCGGTGTCGGGGAGTCCCGGGAGAGTTGGCCGGATGTGGTCTCCCTGCCTCCGTTTCTGGAGGTGGAACGGCGCATCACCCTGGGTCTCACCTGGGAGGTGGAAACCCAGGTGCGTCGGGTGACCCGCGGGGAGAGCGCGGTGGGATTGGCACTCCCCCTGCTGGCCGGAGAGTCCATCACCACCCAGGGCATCCGGGTGGCGGAGGGCAAAGCCCAGGTGCGCCTCGCGCCCGAACAGCAGCACATCCACTGGCGTTCCACCCTGGAAAGCCGGGAACTTCTGACTCTGACCGCCCCGAAAGAGACCCTGTGGCACGAAATCTGGCAGTTAAGGGCCGCGCCTTTATGGCATGTGAGCCTGGAGGGCATCCCGGTCACCGCCATGACCGACGAATCCGGCGGTCATCAACCGGAATGGCGTCCCTGGCCCGGTGAGGAGGCCCGCATCCGGATCATTCGGCCCCAGGGGGTGGAGGGTCCGACCCTCACCCTGGAACGGTCGGATCTGTCCATCACCCCCGGTGAACGCACCACGGATGTCACTTTGACCATGACCATGCAGGCCAGTCATGGGGGTCAGCATGGGATACGGTTGCCGGAATCGGCCCGATTGCTGTCCGCCCACATCGCCGGTCGGGAGGAGTCTTTGCGTCAGGACGGACGCCAGATCATCCTGCCGGTGGCTCCCGGCACCCGCGAGGTGCGTCTGAGCTGGCGACAATCCGAAGGCATGAACTGGCGACTGGCCATGCCCCGGCCCGACCTGGGCATGGAGGGGGTGAACGCCACCTCCCGGATCACCCTGCCTCCGGATCGCTGGATCCTGTGGGTGCAAGGGCCCACCATGGGACCGGCGGTGCTGTACTGGGGGGCGCTGGTGGTCATTTTACTGGTGGCCGTGGGGCTGGGACGGATTCCCTGGCTGCCCCTCAAAACCCGTCACTGGGGCGTGCTGGGACTGGGATTGAGTACCGTGAATACCTTGCCCGCCATGATCCTGGTGGGATGGTTTCTGCTCATGGGATGGCGCGGCGCCCATCCGGAAAGCGCCAGCCGTGGCCGCTTCAACGCACGGCAGATTTTTCTGCTGCTTTGGACCGTGGCGGCAGTGGCCGCTCTGGAAGAGATTTTCCGGCATGGTCTGCTGGGCTTTCCGGATATGCAGGTGACTGGCAATTTATCCACCCCCCGGATGCTGCAATGGTTCCAGGATCGGATCGGTCCCGAGTGGCCCGCCATGCAGGTGATCTCCCTGCCCCTGTTCGCCTATCGACTGCTGATGCTGTTGTGGTCGTTGTGGCTGGCCGCGGCCCTGCTGGGCTGGATCCGCTGGGGCTGGAACTGTCTGAGCCGCGATGGCCTGTGGCGTCCCAAGGTGAAACCCGACACCATCCCCCCAACACCAGCAGGGACAATTCCGGATGACGTGAAGTAATCCAGGGTGTATAATCACCCACGCATCATCCATCCACGCATGACCAAACATCCAGCTCACAGGGGGGGATCGAGCCATGGAGTGTCCCAAATGCCGACGGGTTCATCCCGATGACGCCTACTTCTGCGCCCGGTGCGGCGTCGTCCTCCCCTGCCCGGATGCGGAAGAAGACCAGGAGGATCCGAACGGCCAATACTGCTTGCGGTGCCGTCAGTCCCGATCCATGGACCACCCCACCTTCAAACCCCGGCCTCCGGACCAGACCGGCCCATCCAAGGTGCGCAAACCCCTGCTGTGGTTTCTGGCGGTCACGGTGGTGGTCTGGCTGGGGGTCATGGCTTGGCACTTCTTGAGCGAAGACAAATATCTGAACATGAAATTCGTCATCGTTCCCCAGGGATGTTTCCAGATGGGATCCGACGACTCCCCCCGCACCGCTCCCAAACACGAAGTGTGCGTGGACTGGTTCTACATGAGCCAGTTTGAAGTCACCCAAAGCCAGTGGGAGTCGGTGATGGGACACAACCCCTCATCCCTGAACGCCTGCGGGGAAAACTGTCCGGTAAACGGCATCACCTGGGAACAGGTGCAGGTGTTCATCAACAAGCTCAACGCCCGGGGAGGCGACAAGTTCCGCCTGCCCACCGAGGCGGAGTGGGAATACGCCTGCCGGGGAGGCGCCAGACAACGCTACTGCGGCAGCGACGACGCGGATCTGGTGGCCTGGCACAGCGGCAACGCCCGGGGAGACATCCATCCGGTGGGACAAAAAGCCCCCAACGGCTTTCGACTCTTCGACATGAGCGGCAATGTCTGGGAATGGGTGACGGATCACTACGACGAACGCTACTACGCCATCTCCCCCAAAAGCAATCCCAAAGGCTCCAACACTGGCGCCCTGCGGATCTTCCGGGGAGGCAGCATCAAAAGCAGTCCCGAATTCATCCAACCCACGCAACGCAACAGCGGCGACGCCAAGAGCAATTTCGGCGATCTGGGCTTCCGGCTGGTACGCATTCCCTGATGCCCGAATCCGCCGACGCCCTCGACTCCCTCATAACGCCTTGCGCAGCCGTCGCAACTCTTCGAGCTTGCGCACCTCGTAGGAGGTGAGTCCCTGGGCGTTTTCCGGGGTCGGTTCGTGATAATACTGACGCAACACCCGCAACCGTTCCACCTCCGTCGAGGTAAGGGGAGGTTCCCAGGGGTGAATGACCAGCCAGTCGGCGGCGATGCGCACCAGTTTCTCCTGAAGCGGAAACTGTCGATAGGAGATCACCCGCAAAGCGCCACTCGGCATGCCGGCAAACACCCCCCGTGGCGGAGTCGGCCCCGGCGCGCCTCCGGATCCCCCCTGATCCCGCACCACATATCCGCCATCCCAGGCGGCCCAGACCACATCCCGCCCCCGGTCCCGATAATCATCCAGCAGCACCAGCCGTCCCCCCGGCGTGCGATTGGGGGAGTCAAGCACATAAATTTTCTCTTGCAACCAAGCGATCAAAATCACATGATGCACCCAGGCAGGCGCTGACGGGGCCAACGTGACCACACGCATCTGTTTTTCCGGAAAGCCACTCTCTTTAAGCAACAACATCTTGGCGAACGCATAATCCTCGCAATCACCACCGGTGCGGTAGGCGTCGATGGGGGTCTTCCAGATGTTTTCCGGATCATCCTGATAGACGATCCGCCGGTTGACCTGTTCCTGCACGGCTTGCAGACGGGTCAAAAACGGCAACTCCCGGATTGCGGCCAGATCGCTTTCCCATTCCGGGGAGCGGCGTTTGGCGTGATCGGCCATGAGGCGTCCCCATTTGTCGCCACGGCCCGACGAATCCTGAGGGCTGAAAGCGACCTCGAACAGCCGGGAGATGGGCAGAGGATCCACAGCGTGGGCCAAGTCGCAAGCCCCCACCATCCATATCGCCAACAGCAAAACCGGACCCAATCCGCCAGTTGTCCACCTATGAAAGGAGATCACCATGCACCCGTCCAGCGAATCAGAGGGCCGCAATCCCGTGAGCCCGGAACGGACTGGCAGCATCGGCTACACCGTCTCCCTTGAATTTGAAACCGTTTCCCTGCCACCATTCCGCGATATCCTTGTGCTGGCTAAAAAATGTCCGGTGGGCATGACCGGCATCAGCACCTGCATGGGACTGATGACCCCGGACGGCTACGAACTGGTCGAAGTGGAGGATCCGGTGGTGGAAGCCCTGCTGATACACAAGCAAATCATCAAGCGACTCCCCCTGTCAACGCTCCTCGACATTCTGCGGGTCCGGGTCTTTCCCCACATTTCCCGGGGAGAGATCGTACGGATCAATCTGCAAGTGCGCATTCATCACGACCGGATCGAAGGAACGCTCCCGCCCCATGACCATTGATACCTTGATCCGCCATTCTTGCCCCACCGTGGATGCCCTGACCGGCATTCACGCCGTGGAGGATCTGCTGCTGGAACAAGGTTTTCTGGTGGTCACCCGGGTCGGAAGATTTCTGGGGGTGCTGGTGGCCGACGACATTCTGGATCGGGGTCACACCCTGGTGGCCGACTGTCTGCGCCCCAAACCCACCATCGCGCGCCATGAGCCCATCAAACGGGTCTTCGGCCTCATGAAAACCCATCGACTGCCGGTGCTGGCGGTGGTGGAGGCGGATCGTTTTGTGGGGGTGGTGACCCAGACCGCCATCCTCGAACATCTGGCGGAACAAGGCGAAACCTTTGAAAAAACCATCGCCGCCCATGCCCATGAACTCTGGCTCCTCAACCAATCCCTCCAGACCCAGATCGCGGAACGCAAACGGGCCGAAGCCCGCGCCACCGCGGCCAATCTGGCCAAAAGCCGTTTTCTGGCCAATTTCAGCCACGAAATCCGCACACCATTGCACATCATTCTCGGTTTGAGCCAAATCCTGAGCGAACAACTGGAGGATCTGAGCCGGGAACGCCTCACCGACCGTCTCAACCGCATCCGCGCCGCCGGACATCACCTGTTGGGACTGGTGGAAGAGATGTTGGATCTGGCCCGGATCGAGGCGGGTCACGGTCAGACCCGACCGGTGCCCATGGAACCGGATCGGCTGCTGCGGGACGTGGTGGCTTGGTTTCAAGAAGAGGCATCCAAACGGGGCAATCGGGTCGAAGCCTTGGTGGATGACACCATCGGCACCGTGTTGGCCGATCCGCTGCGTCTGCGGCAGATCCTGTTGAACCTGTTGGCCAATGCCAACCGCTTCACCGAAAACGGAGAGATCATCGCCCACATCCAGCGACTGTCAAGCGAACCCGGACAAAACAGACTGCTGTTTTCGGTGGAAGATACCGGTATCGGCATCTCTGAGGAGGTGATGCAAACCCTGTTCGACCCCTTCATTCTCGGGGAACATCCCGACACGGAGAACGCCTGCGGAGCCGGACTGGGTCTGGCCATCTGCAAGACCCTGGTGGACATGATGGGGGGGTCGCTTCAGGTGGAGAGCCGTCCCCTGGAAGGGAGTCGTTTCGAGTTCACCCTCACCTGTCCGACGGCTCCCGGCCTGCGTCCCACGGAAACGGTGGCCTCCCTGCTGCCTCCGCAACGGGCCCTGTCGATCCTGCTGGTGGAAGACGACGCCCTGAGTCAGGCGTTGCTCACGGAATTCCTGATGGGAGATGGCCATCGGGTGATCACGCCAGATCCGTCGCAAGACCCTCTGCCAATCCTTCAGGAAGAAACGGTGGATCTGCTGCTGACGGATCTGCGACTACCCGACCGGGACGGAATCGACATCATTCGTGCGGTGCGGGCCCTGCCCGATCCCCGGCTCGCGGGTCTGCCGATTGTGGTACTCACAGCCGACGCGGCCCCGGAACGGCTGCAAGCCGCCCTGGCTGCGGGAGCCAATACCCTGTTGACCAAACCGGTGGATCTGAATCATCTGCGTCGCGCCCTGACCTGCCCCGCACGCCATGCCCCGAATGACGACGCCCTTCTCCAACCCGCTGCCGACCATACCCTGGAACGGATGCCCCCCCTCCACACCGAAATCCTGGAACGCGGCGCCCTTTCCCTGGGTCGTGACCGTTTCCGGGAGATCTGCCGGAAGTTTCACGCGGTCGAAGCCGAGGCGCTCCGGGAGATGACGCAAGCCTGCCTCAACGGGGATCACGTAACCTTGTCCCATGTGGCGCACCGCATTTCCGGGAGCGCCGCCCATCTGGGCATGACCCCCCTGTCCCAGTTGGCCGAAAGCCTGGCCAACGAGGCGCAAGCCGCCTTGCCGGAACGGTGCGCGAGCCGCGTGCAGGATTTCGCCCACGCGGCCCGTCTGGCGCGGGAGGCTTTGGATCAATGGATGCGCACCATGGGGGATGAAAACGCGCCCCTTCCCGGGAGGTCTTCATGGAAAAAAGAGTCTATTTTCTGATCGGCGACTGGCTGGCCTGCGGGATCCTCTCCGCGTTGGCAGCCTGGGTGGCCCGACTGCTGCCCGCCACCTGGCCCATGGGGGTGGAAATGATGGCGGGCATGGTGGTGGGCATGCTGGTGACGATGGTGGCCATGCTGCCGTTTCTGGTGCTGTTCGGGGCCCTGGAGGTGATGGTGCCGGTGATGCTGGGCAGCATGATCAGCAGCATGTTGCCCAGCATGGTGCATGGCTTGCGGCAGGAGACCGGTCCCTTGCTGGCCTGGGGAGCCGGATGTGGGCTGCTGGCCTGGGGATTCACCTGGATGGCGGATCGGCGGTTGCGCCGGGAACGTGCCGCATGAACGAACCCTCACCGCCCCCCAGCCGTTGGGACAGCACCGCCCGTTTTTACGATATACTGGCCTATGGCGCGGAAAAACGCTGGGAACCGGCCAAAAAAGCCTTGTTCGCCCGTATGGCACCGGGAAAACGCATCCTGTTCGCCGCCCTGGGCACAGGATTGGACATCGCGTTCTTTCCGCCGGAGCGCGATATTGTGGCCATCGACATCAGTTCCGCCATGCTCGCCCGGGCCGCGCCACGGGTGGCGGCCTATCCGGGCCGGATCGAGACCCGGCTCATGGACATCACCGCCTTGGCATATCCGGATGGCTGGTTCGATCAGGTATTCACCGCCTGCACCTTTTGTTCGGTGCCGGATCCCATGGCCGGATTGGCGTCGCTGCGGCGGGTGATGAAGCCGGGGGCGGAACTGGCCATGTTCGAGCATACCGGCAGCCATTATTTTCCATTCAACTGGATTCTGGACCTGTGCAACCCCATCTGCCGCCACATCGGCCCGGAGATGAACCGGGATACCGTGGCCAACGTGATCCGGGCCGGATTCCGCCTGGAAGCGGTCAACCCGCTTTTTCTGGATGTGGTCAAAACCATCCGGGCGGTCAAACCGGCGTCGGATTGAAGAAAAGGGGAGATGGCGCAAAGAAAGCAAACCGCATCGGAAACAACCGAAAACGACGACACACTCAAATTGTGGGGCGGGGACTGTATCGGATGAGGCCAAAGGAACAGACATGGCCGGGGATGAACGCCTTGTCTTTTTTTAAATGGCTGGGCCGCCAGGATTCGAACCTGGGGGTGCCGGAATCAAAATCCGGGGCCTTACCGCTTGGCGACGGCCCACCATGGACAATCATGCTACACGATTTCGCAGCGGCTGAAAAGGGTGGATGTTGATCCGATGGACACATGATGCGGATCAACGGCCAGCAGCCCAAAACGCCCTTCCACCCCCCATCGGGGTAGTGCTCACACGAAAAACGGATGGCGGTTCAAGATTTCGCCAGCAAACACACGCCAGGAGGCCTGCGACTCCGCCAGATGGCGCGCGGCCCCCCTGGCACTCGCCCCATCCGGGAAAATACCAAACACGGTGGAGCCACTCCCGGTCATCAAGGCGGCCCTGGCTCCCGCCTCCAGCAAGGCCCGGCGGGCCTGACCGATCACGGGCAACAACTCCAGGGCGGGAAGTTCCAGATCGTTTTCCAGCCAGTCAGCCGGATCCGCGTCGGCCCCCGGCAGGCCCAGGGATTGATCCCGCTGGGGATAACGCCCGGACAACGCCTGAAACACCTGTCGCGTGGCCACCCCCTGGCCGGGAAACACCAGCACCATGGCCCCGGACAGCGGATGCGGACAAGGGGTCAACCGCTCCCCCACTCCCCCCACCAAAGCGGAACGGCCCCCGAGGAAAAACGGAATGTCTGCCCCGAGGGCAACCCCCAGTTCGATCAACGCCTCCAACCCCAGATTCAGGCCCCACAGGCGATTCAAGGCCAACAGGGTCAAGGCCGCGTCGGAGGATCCTCCCCCGAGTCCCGCCCCGTCCGGGATCCGTTTCAGCAGCTTCAACCGCGCCCCGTGGCCGACCCCGGTGGTCCGGGCCAGCAGGCGGGCGGCGCGCAGCACCAGATTCTCTTCCGCACAGCCGGTCACCGCCGGCTGGCAATCCAGTTCCAGATCGCCGCCAGCAAGCGGGGTGATCTCCAGTTGATCATACAAGGGAAAAAAAACCATCAGCGATTCCAGCCGATGGTAACCATCCTCCCGCCGTCCCACCACCCGCAAGGCCAGATTCACCTTGGCCGGGGCCAGCCAGATCGTGGATGCCCCCGGGGATGAGGCCGCGTTCACGGTCCCGGTTCCAAAGGACGGGAGAGAGAGAAACCAGACCGGGTGGCCTGATCAAAAGCCCCTTCCGCCAGACCGTTGGCAGGAAAACGCCACGTATTCAAAATGAATTCCAACCGGACTTTGGGTTTTTCCAGGGTGATGAGGATCCGCTCGGGCATGATCACCCCATCCCCCTCCCCATCCCCCTTGGGGGAAGAGTCGGGCCAGGTGTAGACCACCCGGTACGGGGTGCCGGAGCCGGCCTTGCCGATCCGTTCCAGCAATCGTCCCTGGGTGGGATCGAGGCGCAACTGTTCGCGGTCACGGGTCTTGACAATCACGGCACCGGACGGATCCAGGGGAAACGGTCCGGTGGAAGCCAGCCGGGAGGCCCGGGCCATGATCACCTGAAAAAGCCGTTCCGGTGGAATCGGCACCCCGATCAGATGATCCAACCCCGCCGCGCTGGCGGGAACTTCGATCACGGCATGTTTTTCCGGATCCACCCAGCGGACCCGATCACCACGGGCGAGCAGTTCACCCGCCACCTGCCGGAACGGCCCATAAACCCGCAGCCGCACCCGTTCCCAGCCACTGCCCAGCAGATCGATGCGGTTGCGCCGTTCCTGCTCCGGGGTCTCCAGATCCAGCACCCCATCCACCGCCCAATGCAACGGCCCCTGACGCCGGGCCTTCTGATCCGCCAGATAACGCTCGACGATCACCGCGCCGGAAACGGTCTGTTCGTCCTGGACCGGGTTGGTCGGCAGGGAACAAGAGACCAGGGACAAACCCACCATGCCCAAGGCCAGCATCCAGGCCAACGGATGACGACGCCGGTGGAGCCTGTTCAACGGGACTCGGCTCCGCTGGGAGTCCCACCCTTGTCGCCGCTTTTTTCGCCCGGACTCCGGACGTTGGGGCTTTTGGCACCCCCGTCCCCGGATTGGGAGGTACGTTCGATCTTGACCCGCAACGCCTCGTTGTTGAGATTCATTTCCAGGGCCTGACGCCAGATGACCAACGCATCCTTGATGCGTCCGGAAGCGGCCAGCACATCCCCCAAATGTTCCCGGATGGTGGGATCCTTCGGCTCCATACGCACCGCTTCCCGCATGCGGGTCAACGACTCTTCCAACCGGTTCATCCGGAACAGCACCCATCCCAGACTGTCGAGGATGAAGCCATCCCCCGGCGCCAGTTGGGTGGCCTTGAAAATCAGCTTGTGGGCATCTTCGAGTTTTTCGTTACGCTCGGCCCAGGTGTATCCCAGATAATTGAGGGCGTGGGCGTCTTCCGGATTCTTTTCGATATACAGACGCAAATCCTGCTCCGCCTCGGGCCACCGTTGCAGTTTGTCCAGGGCCATGGCCCGGTTGAACAGAAAACGGCTCTGTTCCGGGGCGAGCGTCAATCCCTTGGAAGCGGCCTCCAGCACGGCGTCATACTGCTCTTCTTGCAATAAGATCACGGTCAAGGCCAACAGCACCTCGACCCGATCCGGATGGGCGGCATTCAACTCCCGCAGGCGGGTGATCGCCTCTTTGCCTTTCTTTTCGTAGGCGTCCAGAAAGGCGATCCGGACCTGGGCTTCCAGATAATACGGCTCGTCGCGTTTGATGGGTTCATAGGCGGCCCGGGCATCCTTGACCCGATCCAGACCTTCCAGGGTTTGACCGATGTAATAGGCCACGCCGCTGTTGCCGGGACGAGCCGCTTCCGCCAGACGCAACTCCTGCAAAGCGTCTTCGTAGCTGCGCTGACTCATCAGGATCAACGCCGAGGTCAACCGGGCCTGCACGCTGCCCGGAGAGAGGCGGGCAATGGTGCGGAACTCCTGCAACGCGGCGGAGCGGTCCTCCTGGGTCAACAGCAACCGGCCCAGACGGCTGTGAATGGTCTCGCTTTCCGGATTGTGCGCCAGAAAATCCCGATAGATGGCCTCGGCCTCCTTGGGACGTTCCAGCTCCTGCAACGCGGCCCCCAACGCCAGCACCGGTTCCAGTTGATCCGGAGCCTGCTTGCGGGCCTTGCGGAAGTATTCCAAAGATTTTTTGAGATCCGGTACATAGACATAGGCGCGCCCCAGGGCCAGATTGGCCTTCCAGGCCAGTTCCGGCCTGCCGAACAGGGGGGCCAGAGCGTTTTTGGCCTTGACCGGATCTTTCAGGCGGCCATGGATCTGGGCCAGCATCAGGCGGGCGGAAAGATGATCCGGTTGTTTCTTGAGGAGCAATTCATACTGGGTGGCGGCCTCGGGAAATTTTTCCAAGGCGTTAAGCAGTCCGGCCAGCAGCAGACGGGCCTTGGTATTTTCCGGATCCAGGGCAACCACCTCCCGGGCGTGGGTGACCGCCAGGGCCAGATCACCCCGTTGGGTGGCCAGATGGGAGACGATCAGGCGGGCCTCCACGGATTTGGGATCCCCTTCGGCCACCCGCAAAAAGGCTTTTTCCGCCTCTTCCCAACGCCGATCCCCCATCATCATGTGGCCCAGCACGTAATAATAATAAACCCCATCCGCCTGGGGTTTATCCGTGGCGCTGCCCTCCGGGGGGGTGGCCTTCGCGGTTTGTTCGTTTGGGGCCTGGGGTGGAGTTCCCGAATCCGCGCCCGGGGCGGAGGCGACCGAATCCGGAGTCACCGGGCCCAGGGCCACGCATCCGGCCAGAGCCAGACCGATCACCGGTCCCAACCATCCCAAACGGACCCATTCCATGCGCCCGCACCCATCCAACCATGGTTTCATCACCCAATGCCTCCGCACTGGCGACCCGGATGCAATCGCCAGAAATCCACGATCCACCCCCAAGGCGCAACCCATCCCCATCCCGACGACGCGCAACCGCACGAACGCTTGGGACAAAGAACCTTGCGCACTCGGGATCAATCCGAAATTTTAATTAATGATTTCAAGGTAAACGCCGTGAAATGACCGCCATGGACACCCTGCGGGAAAATCCTTCTGCGACCCACCAAAATCAGTCTAGCACACTTCCGGATTCCTTTCCAGAGGCTCTTTCAAGAAGCGCGAAAAATCATCCCGCGCTGTTTCCATCCCCATCCAGGCTGTTGATCTGGGCGATCAACGCATTCAGGTCCAGGTCATACATGCGCCCCACATCCGCCAGGGTATCCACCTCGGATGCCAGACACTCGCCACAATCGATCCCCTTCACCGCCAAAAGCCTCGCCAGACCCGGGTGCTCTCGCATCAATTGGGCCATGCTTTTTTCCACGTCGATGACACCCATGCCCCTTCCTCCTCGCCAAATCCGACGGATCACAACCCCTCGACCAACCCCCTCACGCCCCCCAGGTCTTTTCCAACCTTTGTAAAGACCCATTGTGCCACCGATGCGGGAGTCAAGGCAACGTTAATCACCACTCTTTGCAAAATCATGGAACCAGTCCTTGCATCGCAGCAGCATTTGTGCGATGCTTCTCTTTTTAATGGTCCATTCCGGAACTTCAACCCTCTTCGCCATCTCTCGGGAGAGTATTTCGTGAGAAAATTGACTCTGGGGGGAAAAGCCCCGCAAACTGGTTACAAAGTCTCCCATTCCCATCGGAGAACCAAACACGCTTGGTTGCCCAACATCCAAAAGCGTGCGCTGTTCAGCATGGCCCTGGGCCAAAGCTTCTGCATCAGTGTCCCCACCGAAATCCTCCGCTCCGTGGACAAGGCCGGTGGTCTGGACAACTTCCTGCTGCAAACCGCTCAGGACACCCTCAATGAGCCCATGCGTCGCCTGCAAGCCCGCATCCGGACTCAGGTGGCCCGCACTCCCGAAGCCGAATAATCCTGTTCGGATCCGCGCCTCGGACCCAGCCTGAAAACATCACCACACGCTCTCCAATCGGCAGGGCGTGTGGTGATCGTAACCAGACTTCTTCCCCGCTTCCTGCACATTCAAAAATCAATCTCAACAGTCGGGTTTGATATCTGCTATCAGCCACGGGTTGCTTTGCGTGCGCTGCGCCTCTTTTCTCCTGCGGAGCAACGCATTAAAAGAAAGGAAAGGAAAAAGTCCTGGGGAATGAATTCCCCTGAACCCCTTCTTTTTTTAATAGTGACGGATAGATGGCAAAAAAAATCCTGGAGGGTTGAGGCTCCAGGAGTTCTTGATCCAGACAGAAACGATCGCCTCACACCCCGTGTCGCAGAAAATAGGGCATCAGATCGATCCCCGGCGCGAAAGTCAACGATCCGGTTTGCAACAATCCCTCATCATAGGCCACGTTGCCATCCGGCACGATGCCGTGACCACACAAGGCAAACGGCACCGGACCCGGATCATGGGTCTTGGTCACCAACGGCGTGGGGTGATCCGGCAAGGCCACCGCGCGAAACGGTCCCCCCGCCGCCAAGGCCTCCAACACCGGCCCCACCAGACGGGCATCAAAATCCTCGATGGCCTGAAGTTTGTAATCCAAACGCCCCGCATGTCCGGCCTCGTCCGGAGACTCCACATGCACAAACATCAAGTCCCGCTCTTCCAATCCCTTCAGACAGGCCTGAGCCTTGCCCTCGTAATCCGTATCGATCCACCCGGTGGCACCCGGCACATGCAACACATCAAACCCGATGTGAGCCGCAATGCCCCGCATCAAATCCACCGCCGAAATAATCCCGCCACTCTTGCCGAACCGCTCCCGGAAGGGTGGCAGAAATGGCTTGCGCCCCTGACCCCACAACCAAATGGAATTGGCCGGTCGCTTGCCACTGGCCACCCGTTCCCGGTTGACCGGATGATCCGACAAAAAAGTCCAGGAGGCCCGCATCAACGCTTCGATGGGTTGGGCGTCCAATCCTTCGGGAAGCGCGCCGGCAATGGGCCGATCGGTGATGTCATGGGGAGGCCGACTGTTGAGTCGATCCCCACCGTCCCGCCAAACCAGCAGATGACGATAGCTCACCCCCGGATAAAACCGGAAACGGTCCGAACCGAGCCGTTCGTTCAAGGTGTCGATGATCCGGGCAGCCTCCGCCGACGAGATATGCTCGGCGGAAAAATCCTCCATCACGGAGAAATCGCTGCCCAGGGTCACCAGATTGCAACGGAAAGCCACGTCATTCGGCCCCAGATCGACCCCCATGGCCGCAGCCTCCAAAGGACTGCGTCCGGTGTAGCTTTGGGTCACATCGTATCCCAACACCCCCAGATTGGCCACGTCACTGCCCGGATAGTATCCATCCGGCGTGTTGAGCGTCCATCCCCCCACCCCTTCCCGGACCATGCGATCCAGGTTGGGCGTGCGGGCGGCCATCAGGGGAGTGCGACCTTCCAGGGCCTCCAGGGGGCGATCACTCATGCCGTCCCCCAGAAAAATGACGTATTTCATTGCCTGCTCCCGTTCATGCTGAACCGACACAAAGGGGGGATGAACCAATCAAGGATTACAACAAATCCTTGACCACTTCCCGCTCCTGACGCAACTCGTCAAGCACCTTGTTGAACTTGGCCTGTCCCCAGTCGGACAGGGTGAGACCATCCACCACTTCCCATTGATCGCCCTTGAGGCGCAGGGGATAACCGAAGATCAGGCCCGGATCCACTCCATATTGACCCTCGGAAAGCACCGCCGCCACGAACCAATCCCCCTCGGGGGTGGGTTGACGGAAGGAGAGCAGATGATCCAACGCCGCGATGGCGCCGGAAGCCGCGCTGGAGGAGCCTCTGGCCTTGATGACCACGGCGCCCCGGGTCTGCACATCCGGAACGAAGGTATTCTTGAGCCAATCCTCGTCGGTGATCACCTCGGACAGGGGCCGACCCTGGATGCGGGCGTTCTCGAAGTCCGGATATTGATTGTTGGAATGGTTGCCCCACACCGCCAGATTGGTGACCGCAGTCACCGGCACATTGGCCTTCTTGGCGAGCATGGTCTTGGCACGGTTGTAGTCCAGACGCATCATGGCGGAAAAGCGATCCTTGGGCACATCGCTGTTGCGCATGGCGATCAGACAGTTGGTGTTGCAGGGATTGCCCACCACCACCACCCGCAGATCCGCAGCCGCCCGGTTGAGAGCCTTGCCCTGACCGACGAAAATCGGTCCATTGACCCGGATCAGATCGGCACGTTCCATGCCCGGTCCACGGGGACGGGAACCGATCAACAACGCCGCGTTGACCCCGTCGAAAGCTTGGTCGGCCTGATCGCTGGCGTCCATTCCGACCAGAGTGGGGAAAGCGGAGTCATCCAGTTCCATCATGACCGCTTCCAACACTTTCATGGCAGGGGTAATTTCAAGAAAACTCAAATGAACCGGTTGGTCCGGGCCAAATACGGCTCCCGAGGCCAAACGAAAAATCGCACTGTAGGCAATTTGACCAGCGGCTCCGGTCACTGCCACACGAATCGGCTCTGCCATGATTGAATCCTCCCTAATCGCGATGGTGAAATACGAACCAGTCAACCTAGACTTCCCCTTAAGATGACGCAAGGCGCATGCGGGTGCAACCCTTGCCAAACGCCGGAGATGAAAAGGTCTATCGGGAGACATCCAGGGCCGCGTCCAGGTCGTTCAAAATGTCTTCCACGTCCTCCAAACCGATAGAAAATCGCACCAGACCTTCGGTAATTCCCGCCGCCTTGCGCTCCGCGTCCGTCAGTTTGGCATGGGTGGTGGTGGCCGGATGGGTGGTCAGGGTGCGGCTGTCTCCCAGGTTGGCGGTGATAATGGCCAGCTTCAGGCCGTTCATGAACCGATGGGCCCGCTCCCGGCTTCCCAGATCCACACAGACGATGGCCCCGAAACGACGCATCTGCCGGGCGGCCAACTCCCGTTGGGGATGATCCGGCAAACCCGGATACAAAACCGCTCCCGCCAATTCAGGACGGCTCGCCAGATGGGCCGCCACCCGTTCGGCGTTGTCGCAATGCCGTTCCATGCGCAAAGGCAAGGTCTCCAGCCCCTTGAACAGCACCCAGGCGTTGAATGGCGACAGCGACGAACCGGTGTTGCGCAACAAAGGAAAAACATGATCCATCAACAATTTGCGCCCACCCGCGACCACGCCGCCCAGGACACGGCCCTGGCCATCCATGTATTTGGTGGCGGAATGGACCACCAGGTCCACGCCCAACTCCAAAGGACGCTGCAAACAGGGGGTACACAACACATTGTCCACCACCACCAGGATACCCCGTTCCCGGCCCAAACGGGCCAAAGCGGCCAGATCCACCATTTCCAGAGTGGGATTGGCCGGAGTCTCCAGAAAAAACAGACGGGTGGCAGGCGTCACCGCCGCCTCCCAGGCCTCCAGGTCCGACAAAGGCACCCGGGTGACACCGATGCCCATCCGTTTCAACAGGGTGTTGGCAATGTTGGTGGTGGAACCAAACACCGAACGACTGATCACCACGTGGTCCCCGGCGGACAGAAAAGAGAGGAACACCATGGTCACCGCCGCCATGCCGCTGGCCGCCGCCACCGCGTGCTCGGCCTTTTCCAAAGCGGCGACCCGCTCTTCAAACAGGGCCACGGTGGGATTGGTGAATCGGCTGTAAAGATTGCCCTCCTCCTCCCCGGCGAACACCGCCCGGGCCTGCTCGGCAGAGTCGAACCGGAAACTCGATGTCAAAAAAAGCGGGGGACTGTTCTCCCGCTCCGGCGTGGTGTCACGACCGGTGTGCAAGGCCGTGGTGGCCACCCCGTAAACCCGCTGCGACGATTCGGCTCCGCTCGACATGATGCAATTTTCCTCCCGCCATCCCCTTGGTAACCCGACTGTGCGCCCCTCCTCACCTTTAGACCTCATTTTCGATGAGGCGACTCCATTCTATGCGCATCGGATCCGGCAACGAAAGGCTGAAGACCGATTTTAGCAATGGATCGAACGAAAAAAATCCCCTATACTGCATTACGAAAATGAGGATCCACCCTCTTGGACCCAGGAGTCGCTTCAATGTCTCAACCCCAAAAATACCGTCTCGTCACGCGCAGTGATTTCGATGGGCTGGTCAGTGCCATGCTGCTGCGCGAACTGGACCTCATCGACGATATCCTGTTCGTCCAACCCAAGGATATGCAGGACGGCAAGATTCCCATCACCGGGCGGGACATCATCACCAATCTTCCCTATGTGCCCGACGCCCATCTGGTGCTGGACCACCACGCCAGCGAACTGGAACGGGCCGGCAATCAGGTCAACGCCAATCACATCATCCATCCCGAAGCCTTTTCCGCGGCCCGGGTGGTCTATGACCATTTCGGCGGCAAAACCGCCTTTCCCGACATCCGCGACGACATCCTCACCGCCGTGGACAAGGCCGACTCCGGCCAGTTTGAAGAAGAAGACATTCTCAATCCCACCGGATGGATGCTGTTGAACTTCATCATGGATCCCCGCACCGGACTGGGACGCTTCAAAGAATTTCGCATCTCCAACTACGCCCTGATGATGGACCTGATCGAATACTGCCGCCGTCACACCGTGGAAGAGGTGCTGGCCTTGCCGGATGTTCGGGAACGGACCGAATTTTATTTCGAGCAGGAAGAGTTGTTCAAAACCCAGATCCAAACCCGCACCAAAATTCACAACAATCTGGCGGTCCTGGATCTGCGCCACGACGATATCATCTTTCCCGGCAACCGATTCATGATCTATGCCCTCTATCCCCAATGCAACATCTCGTTGCACATTCTCTGGGGTCCCACGCGCAAAACCACGGTTTACGCCCTGGGCAAATCGATCTTCAATCGTACCTCAAAAACCCATATCGGCTCCCTCTGTCTGCAATTCGGAGGCGGTGGCCATGCGGCGGCGGGCACCTGTCAAGTACCGACAAGTCAGGCGATCGAAATCCGCAAGGCCATCGAAAGCCGGATCCTGGCGGATGGATGAACGGCTTGCAAGGATGATTGAAAACACATGACAAACATGTCGATGGCATTCCAGGCAGTCCTGCTGTGCGGCCTGCTTGTGTCCGGTTGCGTCACCACGGACACCTCTTCCGCGCAACAAAACACCCCCCCGACCCAGGAGTCCAAATCACCCCCCAGGGAGACCAAATCGGCCACCCCGGAAACCCGGACCGGTCATCCTCCCGTGATGCCGAAACCGACTCCCCCGCTGGCCCATCCCTCCACCAGCAAACCGGAAACTCTGATCGGCTCCACGGGCAAGGAACTCATCACCCGGTTCGGACAGCCCAACATGATCATGGATGTCACCATGAAAGGCCGTTCGGCTTCGGAAGGGTATCTGTACTATCCCAAAGACGGCAAAGGGTGCATTCACACCTTCGTGGTGCTGGAAGAAAACAACAAGGTCATCCACTACTTCTGCCAATGAGCGGCACCACCTCCCCACCGGGAGGACAAGGCGGCGCAACCAGATAGGACGTACCATCCGCCCGCCAGCACTGTCTCAGGGTCTTGCCCACTCCGGGGGCGGTACGCTCCTGGACCACCGGAGGCGGCAGTGGCGTCGGTTTGGCTTCCCCCGCAGGTTTTTTGGGGGACTTTTGGCCATTCTGGGGATTTTTCCGGCCTTCCGGGGGCGGGGAATCCTGGTTGACCGGTTCCCGAACCGGCGCCACGGACCGGCTTCCGGCAGCCGCCTCGCTGCCGGACAAAGCGGGAATCAACAACTGACGCTTCTTGGGATCGATGCGCCACGCCCCGAGCAACTCCAATACCGGCGTACCGAGCAGTGGCATGCCTTTGGCCGGGGTGACGGTGACCGCCACCTGCTTCAACTCCCGACTGCCGATGCGCAAACTGTCCAGTCGCGCCACGGCATGACGACCGCTGGAGCCATCCGCCAACGTCGAAACCGCCATGCCCAACCAGTCTTCGGGCCGGATCAACCCCTGGACCGTCATCCGGTCGATGACATCCGTTGGCAAGGCCACCACATTGGCCCCGGTATCGATCAAAAATTCCACGGTGATGCGGTTGTTGACCAGAACCGGAATCCAATACTGGCCATGGGATCCCTTGGCCAGCAGAGGAATCACCTCATCCGGCGGAGGGGGATTCCGGTCCCGTTCCCCCGGAAGGCAGGCTTCGCCCCGAAAAATGGTCCGCCCCCGGGCATCGATGCAGTGACGCAGCGCCGACTCTCCCCACACCGATCCGGCCCCGATCATCAACAGCACCATCATCATCAGCCCGCCCAGCGCGCCGTGTCCCATGCATCCCCCCCCCCGACAGTGTTCCCCATGAACGCTCAAACCTCTGGAGATCCTTCCCGGATCCCGACAATCGGCAACAACTCGGGCAATCGCTCCACCCAGTGGTCCGGGCTGGCTTCGGCCAGCGTCCGACGGTCGTGACAGCCGAAGGTGACCGCCGCGGTCCGCACCCGGGCATTGCGCCCCATTTCCAGATCGAACACCGTATCCCCGACCATCAACGACCGGTTGGCCACCGCTCCGGTGGCGGCGAGAATCTGTTCGATCATGGAAGGATGGGGTTTGCTCGGGGCGTGATCCGACGTCATCAGCACCTCGAACAGGCCTTGCAAGCGCTGCTCCCGCAAGGTGCGCTCCAACCCCCGCAACGACTTGCCCGTGGCCACCGCCAGGGTGACCCCATGCTCCCGCAGACTCTCCAGGGTGGCCCGCGCCCCGGGAAACAAAGGGGTGGTCAACTCCCCTCCATCCGCCAGACGTTGATAATGGCGCTTGTAGGCCGTCACCGCGCGTTCGTGCAACGCCGCATCCTGCTCAGGCAGCAGCACGCTCATGGCCTCGTGCAAGGAGAGTCCCACCACCTGGGCGATCCGCTCCCGGGGCAATCCCTCCCCCATTCCCACCTCGACCAGCGCCAGATTGGCCGAGCGCACAATGCCATCCAGGCTGTCCACCAGGGTGCCGTCACAATCGAAGATGACCAGATCATACCGGGTGGACATGCACAAAACTCCGCATTCAGGAATAGGGTTCAGACAAAAACAATCACGGTTGAATGACACACTTCAGCGTGCCTTTCTCCCGACTTTTCGTCAAGGCTCCCACGGCGTCATCCAGGGAAAAGACCCCCTCGATCATGGGTTCCACCGCCACCGATCCCCGTTCCAGCAGACGCAACGCCGCCGAAAAGGGACCACAACGCGACCCCAGCACCACAATCTCATCCACCACCAAAGAGGCCAGATCCATTGCCGTTGTGGCCAAATGGGTACTCTTCAACACCAGCCTTCCCCGGGAACGCACCAGACTCCGCGCCAGAGTCAACCCTTCCGGAGTGCCGGAACACTCCACCACCAGATCGGCCCGCCATCCCGCGGCCAGCCGGGACTCCTCCCGCACCCCGAGGCCCCGCGCCTCCAGCCACGGACGGGGATGGCGCCCGATCAGGGTCAGCTCACAGCCGGTCAAGGCCAACACCTGAGCCACCAGCAGCCCCAGCTTGCCATCCCCCACCACCGCCACCCGGTCCGTGGGCCGCACATGGGTCTGTTGCACAATTTCCACCGCCGCCGCCAACGGTTCGGTGAACAGGGCCTGACAATCCCCGATCCCCGCAGGCACGACGTGCAGATTGGCCAGGGGCAACACCACCCAGTCGGCGAACACCCCATCCCGATGACGAATCCCCACCACGGTACGGCTCAGACAATGGCCCGGGTTCCGATTCCGACACGAGGCGCAATGGCCGCAGGCCACGGTGATCTCCCCCACCACCCGGCGTCCCACCCATGCGGGGTCATCCGGAGCGGACACCACCCGACCGACCCATTCATGTCCCGGAATCCCGGAAAAATCCGCGTAGCCTCGCAAAAGCGCATGATCCGTGGCGCACACCCCGGCCAGCACCACCCGGATCAAGGCCTCGCCGGGTCCGGGAACCGGCACCGGTCGGGCCCGATCCAGCCAAACCCGTCCTTTCCCGAACACCACCGCCCGCATGACGGACCCGGGAGCCTGCGGTACCGCATGCGTCATGGCCGCGTACTCTCTGGCATCGTTGAAAAATTAATGGAAGTTTTCTCCAAAACCCGCCAACGGGGGGGGTGGCTTATGGAGTGGAAAAAGGCTAGAATGCGTCCCACCGGTTGACAAGGAACAATACGTGAAAGATCAGATTCTTCAATCAACGTCGAGGTAAACGTGGACGCATGAACCCCTTGATGCCAAAAATCTCCCGCCGCCAAGCCATTCTGGGTCTGCTGGGCGGAACGGGACTGGGTCTGATCGGCCTCCGGGTCCACAGCGCCCTGACCGGGGCCCAATCCGACCCCACCTTGACCATGGACCAAGACCTGGTCGGTGTGATGCTGCCCTCCCCCCGGGAACTGCAACCGTTTACCCTGACCGATCAGGAAAATCGTCCGTTCGGCCCGGAACGACTGCTAAAAAAATGGACCTTTCTGTTTTTCGGCTATACCCACTGCCCGGATGTCTGTCCGGTCTCCATGGGCATTCTGGCCGAAGTCTACGCCCTGCTGGAAAAACAACCCGGAGGCTTGTCGGCGCTGCAAGGCATTTTCGTCTCCGTGGACACGGAACGCGACACCACGGAACTGCTCAAAGCCTACGTGCCCTATTTCCATCCCGACTTTCTGGGAGTCACCGGCACGCCGGAGGCGATCCGCGCCTTTGCCAAGCAGTTGGGAGCCTATTACCTGCTGCCCCCCAAATCGGACAACGGGGACGAGTCCCAATTGATCAGCCACTCCTCGGTTTTTTTCCTGCTGGGTCCCAAGGGACAATTTGTCGCCCTGTTTCAGCCCCAGATGCACCAACCGGCCATCATCGCCGAGTTGTTCGTCAAAATTCGCAAACATTATGGAGAATCCGCATGAAAGCCCTGAACACCCTATTGGCTTCATTAATGTTGGGAACCCTGCTGGGTGCCGCCCCGGTCCGGGCGGAAGAGGCCATCCACGTGATGGATCCTTGGGTACGGGCCGCCCCGCCGGTGGCGCAGACCCAGGCCGCCTACATGACCCTGCACAACGCCGGCACCAAAAGCAAAAGCCTGGTGGGGGCCAAAAGTCCCCTGTTTTCCAAGGTCGAACTGCACGAAACCGTACAGCGCGAAGGCAAAAGCCAGATGCAGGCCAAATCCACCGTTCCCATCGCACCGGGTGCCCAGGTCCAGTTGGCTCCGGGTGGCCTGCACATCATGCTGATCGGACCGCAAAAACCCCTGCAACCCAAAGATTGGGTTCCCATCACCCTGAAATTCGCCGACGGCACCGAATTGCCGGTCGCCGCGGAAGTCCGGGAAGCGGTCGGCGGCAACAAATCCCAAGAAAACCACGAACATCACAATCACTGAGGGTTCCTCGGCACACCGCCCTTGAAGAACCCATGAAACGCCTGACGTCAGGAACCGAATCAAACATGGACATGGCTTTGAATTGCCTGCGAACGAATCGAGTCATCACGCTGTGGCGGAGTCTCGCGGTTCTGCTCACCTTGACGGGATGGTTGCTGCTGATTCCAGGCGCGGTCATCGCCGGGGAAGACGATCCCAATCCTCCCCCGGAAGAAGGGGCCCAGTTCGAGCCCGAAGCCCCGACCACGCCCACTGGAGCCGGACCGGTGGGCGGCATGAGACGGGAGACGGATCTGTTCAAACAGCTCAATTCCATACGAGACCTCCAGCAGGCGACCCCCGGCGCCCAGTTGGATCAGATGCGCACCCAGGACAGCAAAAGGCAACCGGTCCCCGCAGGGGGAGCCAACCGGGGAGTCTCCCTGCTGGAAGCCGACTATTCCCTGCGGGCCAAAAACACCCTGTCCCAATTCGGTTACAACATGTTCCGCCAACCCAAGGACCGCACGTCGCCGGTGGTGGGATCGGCCCCGGACTCCTACATCCTGGGCGTGGGGGATGAACTGGTCATCACCTTTCGTGGACGCAACGAAAAAAACACCACGGCGCGGGTGGACATGGAAGGCCGCATCATGGTGCCATTCCTGTCCGATCCCATCACCGCCATGGGACGCCCCTTCGGGGAATTGCGCGATGAACTGCGGGAAAAGGTGCGCACCACCCAAGTCGGCACCGAGGTGTTTGTCTCCATCGGCTCGTTTCGTTTCTTCTCGGTCTATGTCATGGGTGAAGTGACCATGCCCGGCATGCATCGGGTAACGGGTCTGTCCACCCTGCTGGATGCCTTGAGCATCGCGGGGGGGGTGCGCAAGACCGGTTCCCTGCGCTCCGTGCAACTGCATCGCAACGGTCAAGTGCAACTGGTGGATCTGTACGCGCTGCTGGACAAGGAAGGAACCGGCAAGGATCCCACCTTGAGCGTGGGGGATCGGATCGTGGTGCCGCCCATCGGTGCGGTCATCGGAATTTCCGGTCTGGTCAAACGCCCAGGCATCTACGAGTTGCCCCACAAACAAGACGCCCTTTCCTTGAACGCTCTGCTGGAAATGGCCGGCGGCACGGTCTCGCCCCAGGGCAACCGCTTCTCCCTGCTCAAGCCGGATGCCCGGGACCGGGAATCCCTGGTGGAACTCAACACCACCAAAAAAGCCACCATCAGCAATGGCAATATCGTGCTGGTAGAGTCGAAACTGGGACCGACCCTGATGGGGGAAGTGGCCCTGGAAGGACACGTCAGCCGGGCCCACACCCGCTCGATGCACACAGCTCCCACGGTGCGCACCCTGCTCACCGATCCCGAACTGCTGCTGCCAGACCCCTATCTGCCCTTTGGCGTCATCTATCGCACCGATCCCAAAAGCCGCAGCCGCACCTTTGTTCCCATCGATCTGGGATTGATCGTCGCCCGGGAAGAGCTGGATCAGCCCCTGACCAATCACGACATTCTGATCATCTTGAGTCAGGAGGATATACGTTTCCTGTCGTCGGAACAGGTAGCGACCGTACTGAAAAACAAAACCGCCAAAAATCAATGTATCGCCCTGACCCGACTGGAATCCATCGCCGCCTCGTCGGATCCCTTGCGCTTTGCCAATCTTTACCAATTCAAGGAGATGGGAGCCATTACCGGCAAAGGCAGCAGCGATTCCAAACAGCCGGCCCAGGAGTCCGCCGAATCCTTGCGGCTCACCACCGCCACCCAGTTGCAGGAAAATCCGGACACCCCCTTCACCGGTCTGGCCGATCTGAAAACCGCGCCCCGACTCAAAGCGGCGGTGCCGGTCGCAGCGCCCACGGGCCGGGAGGCTCCGATCCCTTCCCCCTGTCCCGAGATCTTCAACAAATACCCGGATCTGCTGCCTTTGTTGCTGGACAACTCCGTACTCATCGAAGGCAACCAAGACCATCCCAACCTGTTTCCGGTACTGCCGGGAGCCCGCATGGCGGATCTGCTCTCCATGGCCAAAGGGGTGGTGGGCACCACCCGGTTCGACAAAAGTCTCAACTTGAAATTCCAAATCGACCGCAAACGGGGTTCGGAAGAGTCCACCCGACGCATCATCGAACTGCCCGCCCAGGATCAATCCTCCTTTGCCTTGCAGCCCGGGGATGTCTTGAGTTTCAAGATCGGCCAGGTGCGCATGACCGGTCACGTCACCCGGGAACAACAACGCCCGTTGCAGTCGGTGCCCACAGCCCGTCACTTCCTGCTGGACACCGACATCTTGAAACCGGATCCCTATCTGCTGTTCTCCGTGGTGCGCCGGGTCGATCCCGTCAGCCACAATCTGAAGCTGGCCTCCATCAACATGGAGACGGTTATCCAAGGGGATAAAAACAACGATTTCAAACTGATGGACATGGATGAACTGATCATTCTGTCGGCCCAGGATGTCCATTTTCTCTCCAGTCCCCTGGTGCAAGGGGTACTGCTGGGCAAAAAACCCGCCCTGGATTGCAAATCCCTGAACCATTTGGGCGAACTGATGGCCTCTTCCGATGCCTTCCGTTTCTCCAGTGCCATCAATCTCTCCATCACCGAATTCGAACAGAACAAAGGCACGGCGAAAAAGGGCACGGACAAAACCGCCACCATGCTGACAACCGACTTGGTCGCCACCGACAAACGCGACTGTCCCGCCATCTTCGAGCGTTACCCGGAGATCCTGCCCTTCGCGCTGGAGAACGCCACCATCCTGACCGGCGAAATACGCACCCCCGGTGTGTTTCCGGTGCTTGCCGGCACCAGACTCTCCTCCCTGGTGCAATCCGGAGGCGGGATGACCAATCGGGCCGACATGAAACAGGTGGAACTCTCCCGCTCCCATGTCCACGCCGACAAGGGGGCCAACACCACCCGGACCATCCTGGATTTCACCGCCAAGTCCCTCGACACCCTGGAACTGGCTCCGGGAGATGTGCTGCGCTTCAATCCGATCTTCTCCGATCGGGAGATCGGTTATGTGCGTCTGGAAGGAGAGTTCATCCGTTCCGGTCTGTACGACATCCGCCGCAACGACAAACTGTCGGATATCATCAACCGGGCCGGAGGGATCACGATACACGCCTATCCCTATGGGGCGATCTTCACCCGCACCGCCATTCAAAAAATCCAAAAGGAGAGCTTCGAGCGGGTGGCCCGGGAGCTGGAAATGGGCGTGGCCGGCTTGATGACCTCCAGTCGTGAAAAAGGGGATACAGGCGTGATCATGGAAAGCGCCCGGGGCATCATCTCCTCCTTGCGCTCCGTGGAACCCCTGGGACGCATGGTGGTGGAGGCGGATCCCAAAAAACTCCAGATCAACCCGGAACTCGACATCTATCTGGAGGCCGGAGACCGCCTCTTCATGCCCAAGCGGCCCAGCGAAATTTCAGTGACTGGCGCGGTGCTCAATCCCGGATCGTTCCTGTTCGTGCAAAACCACTCCCCCACGGACTACATCAAGTGGGCCGGCGGATTCAAGGACAACGCGAGCAAGGGGGATACCTTCCTGGTGTTGCCGGATGGCAAAGCCCAGGCGTTGTGGAGTCTGGCCAACTGGTGGGATCAACAAGGAGCCGGTCTGGTTCCAGGGAGCACGATTGTCGTGCCCCTGGATCCAAAACCGTTTGAAATCATGGGATCCGTCAAGGATGTGACCCAGATCCTGAGTCAATGGGCCATCACCATCGCCTCCTTGTCGGTGTTGAGCAAGTAGGATCGCCCTGCGGAAAAACCCGCAGGGGGGACAGACGAAACGGGGTCAGACGGAACGAGCCGGCAACTGGTCCGCCAGACGCCGGTGTTCCACCATCAGGCAGCGGTCCTGAATGGCCACCAGACCACCCTGACGGGCAATGGCCAGGGCGTCGTCGTTGATGATGCCGCTTTGCAGCCACAGGCATCCGGCCTGGATCCCGACCGCCTCTTCGGCCAAAGGCGGGGTGTCCTCGGCGCGGCGGAACAGATCGACGATATCCACATGGATCTCCTTGGGAATGGCGTCGAGGGAGGGATAACAGGGTTCGCCCAGAATCTCCTCGCCGGCGGGACGCACCGGAATGATCCGATATCCGGCCCGTTGCATGTACTCGGCCACACGGAAAGAGGCACGATCCGGTTTGGGAGAGAGACCCACCACGGCGATCACCCGGGCCTTGGCGAGCAAAGCGATCAGATCTTGGTCTTCGATGTCGGGCATGATTTGTTTTTCCTCGTGTTGAATGGTATGGTTTCTAGTGGCAGGAATCGCGACCGTTCTCGGGAGTGGCCATGGCCCAGAAAATCCGGTCCTCACCCGCCGGGGTGTGGACCAGCTTGAAACGGCAGGAAAGGCACACCCCACTGCCCGAACCGGTACGCAAGGGAAGATTGATCTGATTGATATGGCCGCTGTTGACCAACAACGTGGCGATGGCCCCCCAAACCATCGGATCCTGGGCCAACTCGGACACCGAACGTCCCACCCATGCGGCGGGATCGATCTCCATCACCTTGGCCCCTTTCTCGTTGACGGCCAGGATGCGGTGATCCCCGTGCGGCTCGAACCAAAGGGCCGGTTCGGCGATGTCTTCGGGGTTGAGGATCGCCTGACGGGAACGGGTGGAATGGGCCACCTGACGCAACAGATCGGTCTGGGTCAACAGCCCCACCAGACGCCCCTCGGCGGTGACCACGGGCATGCGCCGATGGCCGGTACGGGTGAACAGATCCAGGGCGTACAGCAGATCCCGTTCCGGTTCGATGCTGGCCAGCCGGGCATGGGCCAAAGAAGCGGCCAGACTGTCGGGATTCCATTCGGGGCTGATGCGGAAACGAAGAATATCCCCTTCCGTAATCATGCCCAGAAACCGATCCCCTTCCCGCACCAGGACGCAGCCCCGATGGCGCTGGGCGATCTGGCGGGCGATCTCCCAGAAGGCCACATCGGGAGTGACCGCCGGCAGATCCGAAGCGATCATGTCGGCGACCCGGTAGTGGGCCAACAGATTGGAACGGGGAAAAGCCCGCAGGATCTGTTTCTCGGTAATGCCTCCGGAGAGCATTTCGTCTTCGTTGAGCACCGGAAAACGACGAAACCGTCGCCGGTAATAGATCTGAATGAGTTCCTGACACAAGGTGGTTTCGTGTACAATCTGGGGAAGCGAAACCGACAGATCCCCCACCCGGGCGGTTTCCGGCTGGATCCCATGAATCATCCACTTGACACAGTCGTACTCGGTGATCAACCCGGTGATGTTCATGTTTTCCAGCACCACGGCGAATCCCGCAGCCTCCCGGGTCATGCGACGGATCGCTTCGAGCAGGGTCGTGTGGGGTGAGATGGTGACGACATTGGGAAACATGCAGTCGCGGACGAATTTCATAAGTGACCTCGGAATCGTGGGGTAGTGCTCGATGGCATCGATGGCCTTCAATGGACCGGATGATATTATGCTCAATGAAACGGTGACTTGTCGCGGTTTTTTTGATGGTGGGTCGTCGTTGCGCGACGCGGCCGATGATTGAACGGGCCCGACAGGTTCTCGGCATGGAGGCGGAGGCCATTCTGGCCATGGCCGAACGTCTGGATCAGCGCTTCCCGGAGGCGGTGGAACGACTGCACGCCTGCCGTGGCCGGGTGGTGGTGAGCGGAATCGGCAAGTCGGGGATGATCGGACGCAAAATCGCCGCCACCCTGGCCAGTACCGGCGCGCCGGCCTTTTTCCTGCATCCGGCGGAAGGCAGCCATGGGGATCTGGGCATGGTGACCCGGGCGGATGTGGTGATCCTGATTTCCAACAGCGGCGAGACCTGGGAGGTCTTGGGACTGTTGCCGGTATTCAAACGTCTCGGGGTGCCCCTGATCGCCATGACGGGTCGTATGGACTCCACCCTGGCCCGGATGAGCGATGTGGTCCTCGATATCGGCGTAAGCCGGGAGGCCTGTCCCATGGGTCTGGCCCCCACCAGTTCCACCACGGCGGCCCTGGCCATGGGGGATGCCCTGGCGGTCTGCCTGCTGGAAAAACGGGAGTTCGGTCCGGAGCAGTTCGCGTTTCTGCATCCCGGGGGATCCCTGGGTCGGCGACTGCTGGTGCGGGTGGCGGACCGCATGCACACCGGCACCCGGATCCCATGCGTGGGAGAGACGGATACGGTCCGGGACGCCTTGTTCGAGATGACCGCCAAACGGTTGGGCATGACCGGCGTGGTGAACCCCCAGGGACGATTGACCGGAGTGATCACCGACGGGGATTTGCGCCGTCTGCTGGAACGGGAAGGAGAACTGCTCGGCCGGCTGGCGGGCGAGGTGATGACCCGGAATCCCAAGGTGATCGCCGGGGACGCCCTGGCCGCCGAAGCGGCCCGGGTGATGGAAACGTCCAAAATCACCGGCCTGTTCGTGGTGACGGCGGACCGGATTCCCGAGGGGGTGATTCACCTGCATGATCTGCTGGAAGCGGGGTTGATGTGAATCGTTCCGGCATGAGATCACCTGCGGGCATGGGTCGTCCCGGCGTGCTGCGACGCTATGCCAAACACCTGTTTTTGGGATTTTCCCTTCTGGTGGTCACGAGCGTATACTGGTATCTGAAGCGTCCCCATGGTCTGGAGGGCACGGCACAGGCCCTGGATCTGCTGGCAGGCCATCAGGGCACCCTGGTGACCGATCTCCACGTGACGCAATTCGACAAACAACGCACCCGCTGGACCCTGGACGCCCCCAGCGCCCAGCGGGGCGAAGAAAAACGCATCATCATCCACCATCCCCGGCTGGAGTTCTCCCTCGAAGGCCAGGAGGAAGTCGTGGTCACCGCCGAAAGCGGCGATGTGGATGGAGCCACGGGACGCATGGAATTCACGGGTCGGGTGGAGGCCGGAGATCCGGCAACGGGCCGATTGATGACGGAACAGTTGCGCTTTGATCCCGAAAAGAGGATCTTGTATACCGAGCATGCGTTTCGACTGGAACGGGAAAACATGCGCCTGGAAGGACAGGGCTTGACCCTGGAGCAGGAGACACGGAGACTGACGGTGGAAGGACATGTCAAAATGACCTTTCCCGATGCGATTCTAACTACGGAGCAGCCATGAGACCTGGGATGATGGCCAGTCGGGTTGTGGCCCTGGTGATGTGGGGAGTGACGGGGATGATGGCGACCGCCATGGCCGCTCCGCCCGCCCCCTTGTCGATCACCTCGGACCGTCTGGATATGGATGACCGGAATCAGGTGGCCACCTTCATGGGTCACGTGGTGGCCGATGACGGACGCATGCGCCTGTCGTCGGACCGGATGACGGTGCGCTACGACAAAAAGGCCAAAGGCGGTGGCGGAGTCCGCGAGGTGAAAGCCGAAGGCCAGGTGGTCATTCAGCAGGAACGGGACCGGGGCACGGCAGATGTGGTCAATTACCAGTTCGAAAAACGCACTCTGGAACTGGTGGGCAACGAACGGGAAGCGACGATCCGTCGGGGGGATGATCAACTGACCGGTCGGCGCATCCTGGTGACCCTGGATAACGAACAACGGATCAGCAAGGTTTCGGTGCAAGGTGGAGAGAACCGTCGGGTCAGCGCCCGGATCACCCCGTCGGGGGTGATGCAGCGCATGGACGCCCCCGGCCCGGCCACGCCCCACGGCTCCGGAGAGACGGCAGCCCCACCGCCGCCACCGCCGGCCATGCCCGGCAACGCCTCTCCGCCCCTGACCCCCTCCCGCTCCCTGGGAAACGATTCCCGCAACGAGTCGGGGGGCAGTCGGGAGGGTGACACCCTGCGGGCCGAAACCCGCATGGCTCCGGACGGCGAACTCGCCCCCCGGGAAAACGATCCGGATGGCGCGGTACCCTACCCCGCGCCCCGGCGACGCACCACCCAGCCGTACTCCTCCCGCCGGTGAACATGGATGCCGGAGTCGAGTGTCTGGAAGCCCGGGAACTGGGTAAAAGCTATCAGGGTCGCCCGGTGGTGACCTCGGTGAGCCTGTCGGTCATCCCCGGAGAGGTGGTGGGACTGCTCGGCCCCAATGGCGCGGGCAAGTCCACGATGTTTTACATGTTCGTGGGTCTGGTGGAGCCGGATACGGGATCCATCTGGCTGGACGGAGTGCCCATCACCAGCGAACCGATTCACCGTCGGGCCCGGGCCGGTGTGGCCTATCTGCCCCAGGAACCGTCGATCTTTCGCAAAATGACGGTCCGGGATAACATCCTGGCCATTCTGGAAACCCTCCCCTTGAACCGGGGGGAACGGATGGAACGGCTGGATCGCTTGTTGAATGAATTGGGGGTCGCCCATCTGGCGGGGGCGTGGGGATATGCCCTGTCCGGCGGAGAACGCCGCCGGGTGGAGGTCGCCAGAGCCTTGGCCATCGACCCCCGCTACATCCTGCTGGATGAACCCTTCGCCGGTGTGGACCCCCTGGCGGTGGCGGAGATTCAATCCATCATCCGGCATTTGGCCAGACGGGGCATCGGAATCCTGATCACGGATCACAACGTCCGGGAAACGCTGGGTATTTGCGACCATGCCTACATTCTCAGTCAGGGGACGGTGCTGGCCAAGGGTTCTCCGGAAGAGGTCGTGAGGGATCATCAGGTGCGTACCATGTACCTGGGGAAAGATTTTCACCTGTAAAGACAACTGGGATTTTTCATGGCGTATGGTCTGGCTCAGGAACTGAAGCTTCGCATGGGCATGCAACTGGTGATGACCCCCCAGTTGCAGATGGCGATCCGTTTGTTGCAGATGTCAAGTCTGGATCTTGCTGAATATCTTCAGGAGGAACTGGACAAGAATCCTTTGCTCGAACGCGAAGAAAGCATCTCGGGAGGTCTGGAGGCGGAAGATCCCAGCGGCCCGGAAAAACTCGCCAAAAGCGATGACCTGATGGATGCGGCCTCTCCGATCATGGAGACCTCGATTTCCGACGAGTTGCCGGTGGACGCGGACTGGTCGGATGTCTACTCCGGCGACAGCTTCGGCGCGGCCCAGTTTGAATCCTCCGCCACCAGCGAAGCCCCTCCCCTGGAAAACACCCTCACCCGTGGCGATAGCCTGTTCGATCACTTGAGCTGGCAGTTGGGGGTTTCGGCGGTCAACAACCGGGAACGGGTCTTCGGCATGGCGATCATCGACGCCATCGACGACAACGGCTATCTCGGGGCGGAACTCCAAATCCTCGCCGAAATGACCGGCGCCACCCTCGACGAAATGGAAGATGCCCTGCTGCTGGTGCAATCCTTCGATCCTCCCGGGGTGGCGGCGCGCAATCTGGCGGAATGTCTGCTGTTGCAACTCAAGGCCCGCAAACAGGCGGTCCCCCCCTACACCTCCCTGCTGGACAAACTGGAAGATCTGGGACGCCGGGACTACCGCAAACTCAAACGGGTCTTGAAGCTCGACGACGACGAACTGGCGGATGCGGTGGATGTCATTCAATCCCTGAATCCCAAACCGGGTCTGGCCTTTGGCGCGGAGCAGACCAACTACATCATTCCGGATGTCTTCGTGCGCAAGCAGGAAGGGGAATGGGTGGTGGAGGTCAATCCCGAAACCGTTCCCAAACTGCGCATCAACCGCACCTACGAAAAGGCCATCAACGACCGCATGTCCGAACAGGACAAACGGTTCCTCACGGAAAACGCCCGCTCGGCCCAGTGGCTGATCAAAAGCCTGGAACAACGTTCCAGCACCATTTATCGGGTGGCGGAAAGCATTGTCCGGTTTCAAAAGGATTTTCTGGAATACGGCCCGGAATACCTGCGTCCCCTGATTCTCAAGGACGTGGCCGACGACATCGGCGTACACGAATCCACCGCGTCCCGGGTGACCAGCAACAAGTACATGCACACCAACCGGGGAATCTTCGAGCTCAAGTTTTTCTTCTCCTCCTCCCTGGCCTCGGACAGCGGCGAAAACCACTCCTCGGAAGCGGTGAAGTTCAAAATCCGCAAACTGGTGGAAGGAGAGTCGCCACGGCGTCCCCTGTCGGACGAGAAATTGGCCAAGCTCTTGCAAGATCAGGGCATTGCGGTGGCCCGTCGCACGGTGGCCAAATATCGGGACGCCTTGAGCATCCCCTCCTCCTCGCGACGCAAACGCTTGGCACCTGACAAATAATCCACGGTCGGAGGTTCCGGAATCCCCCATGCCCCTGCCACAAAAAATCCGCCATCTGATCCTGGTGACCGGCCTGTCGGGTGCCGGCAAATCCAGCGCCCTGAAATACCTGGAGGATCTGGGCTATTTCTGGGTGGACAATCTTCCGTTTGAACTCATGCCCGCCTGTCTGAAACACTTCGCCCAGGAGGGCAATCCGGCCCATCTGGCCATCGGCATCCACATGCGGGGAGAAAGCGCCCTCTCCTGTTTTCAGGAGTGCCGCCAACAACTGAACGAACAAGCCGAAAGGGTCGAAACCATCTTCTTGGAAGCCGACGCGGATGTGTTGATCCGTCGTTATCGGGAAACCCGTCGTCGTCACCCCCTGGCCCAGGAGTTGACGGTGGGAGAGGCGGTGAAACAGGAAATCCTGGATCTGGGACCGGTACGGGCCTCCGCCGACATGATCATCGACACCACCTCCCTGATCGTGCCCCAGCTCAAAGAACACCTGGATCTGGCGTTCCACGCGGGCATGGACGCGGATCTGATGATCTTCATCCGCTCTTTCGGGTTCAAGTACGGGGTCAACACCGACGCGGACATGGTGCTGGATGGCCGATTTCTGCTCAATCCCCACTACGATGACCAACTGCGTCCCTTCACCGGTCTGGATGAACCGATCATCCGTTTCCTGGAACAACAAGGCGAATCCCTGCTGTTCCTGGAGCGTCTGGAATCCTTGTTCGAGTACCTGATCCCCCGCTACAAACAAGAGAAAAAACGCTATTTCACCATAGACATCGGCTGTACCGGCGGCAAACACCGCTCGGTCTATCTGGTGGAACAACTGGCGGAACGGTTGCGGTGTCTGGGCCATCAGGTGCGGGTGCGACACCGGGATCTGAATCGCAACAAACGCAGCGGAGCGGATTGATTGACGCATCGCTGTTTTTTTTTATTGTTGCCGCATCAGAAATTCGTTAATTTATTCGATTCGATTTCAACCCGCGTCGCGCTTGCCGGACGGCGTCCCGGATGAATTCCCGAATCCCACACATTTTGGAGTGAATGGCATGGAGCGAGCGTTTCTGTTCACCTCGGAATCGGTTTCCGAAGGACATCCCGACAAAATGGCCGACCGGATCTCGGATGGTGTGCTGGATGCCATTCTGGCACAAGATCCCACCAGCCGCGTGGCCTGCGAAACCCTGATCACCACCGGCATGGTGGTGATCGCCGGAGAAATCACCACCAAAGCGGTGGTGGATTATCCCACCGTGGCCCGGGAAGCGGTCAAGGAGATCGGATACGACTCATCGTTCATGGGATTCGATCACGCCTCGTGCGCGGTGCTGGTCTCTTTGGACAAGCAGTCCCCGGATATCGCCCAGGGGGTCAACGAAGGCCAGGGACTCGACCTGGATCAAGGAGCCGGTGACCAGGGGTTGATGTTCGGCTACGCCTGCGACGAAACCCCGGCCCTCATGCCCATGCCGATCCATTACGCCCACCGTCTGATGGAACGGCAAGCCGCCGTGCGCAAATCCGGTCAGCTCTCCTGGCTGCGTCCCGACGCCAAATCCCAGGTGACGGTCCGCTACGAACAGGGACGTCCCTCCGCCATCGAGGCCGTGGTGGTCTCCACCCAACACCATCCGGACATCGCCTATGCCGATCTGCGGGAAGCGGTGATCGAAGAGATCATCAAGCCGGTCATCCCCGCCCAGCATTTGAGCCCCAACGTGGTCTATCACGTCAACCCCACGGGTCGCTTCGTGATCGGTGGTCCGGTGGGAGACTGCGGCCTGACCGGACGCAAAATCATCGTCGATACCTACGGCGGTGCCGGTCGTCACGGTGGGGGCGCCTTCTCGGGCAAGGATCCCTCCAAGGTGGATCGCTCTTCGGCCTACATGGGCCGCTACGTGGCCAAAAACATCGTGGCCGCCGGACTGGCCGCACGTTGCGAAATCCAGGTGGCCTATGCCATCGGCCTGTCGAAACCCGTCTCCTTGATGGTGCAAACCTTTGGCACCGGACGCATCCCGGATGACCAGATCGAACGGATCGTGGCGGATATCTTTGATCTGCGTCCCAAGGCGATCACGCGGCATCTCAACCTGCTGCGTCCGATCTATGCCAAGACTGCCGCCTATGGGCACTTCGGTCGGGAACTGCCGGAGTTCACCTGGGAAAAAACCGACAAAATCGAAGCCCTGCGCGGGGCTGCCGGTCTGTCATCCCTCTAGAACGCATCACACCAACGAGAGTCTCATGACCGCTTCCATCCAGACCGACTTCCACGATTTCCGCGTTGCCGACATCACTCTCGCCGAGTGGGGCCGCAAGGAGATCGCCATCGCCGAAACCGAAATGCCGGGCCTGATGGCCCTGCGTCGGGAATACCAAGGCAGCAAGCCCCTGACGGGTGCCCGGATCGCCGGATGCCTGCACATGACCATCCAGACCGCCGTGCTCATCGAAACCCTGGTGGATCTGGGGGCCGAAGTGCGCTGGTCGTCTTGCAACATCTTCTCGACCCAGGATCACGCCGCATCCGCCATCGCCGCAGCGGGAATTCCGGTCTTCGCCTGGAAGGGTGAAACCGAAGAGGAGTTCTGGTGGTGCATCGACCAGACCATCTTCGGACCCGATGGCTGGCTTCCCAACATGATCCTGGACGATGGCGGCGATCTGACTCTGGTGCTGCATCGTCCGGAACACGCGGAACTGTTGAAAAACATTCGCGGCATCTCCGAAGAGACCACCACAGGCGTGCATCGTCTGCACGAAATGATGGCCGCAGGCACCCTCAAGGTGCCGGCCTTCAATGTCAACGACTCGGTGACCAAGTCCAAATTCGACAATCTCTACGGCTGCCGGGAATCCCTGATCGACGGCATCAAACGGGCCACGGACGTGATGATCGCCGGCAAGATCGCGGTGGTGTGCGGCTATGGCGACGTGGGCAAAGGCTGTGCCCAGGCGTTCCGGGGTATGGGTGCGACGGTGTGGATCACCGAAATCGATCCCATCTGCGCCTTGCAGGCCGCCATGGAAGGGTATCGGGTGGTCACCATGGAGGATGCCGCTGCCCAGGGCAATATTTTCGTCACCGCCACCGGCAATGTGGATGTCATCACCCGCTCCCACATGGAGCGCATGCCAGATCAGGCCATCGTGTGCAACATCGGTCACTTCGACTCGGAAATCGATGTGGCCTCGTTGCGTTCCCTGACCTGGGAAAACATCAAACCCCAGGTGGACCACATCATCTTTCCGAACGGCAAACGCCTGATCCTGCTGGCCGAAGGTCGGCTGGTCAATCTGGGCTGCGCCACGGGACACGCCAGTTTCGTGATGTCCAACTCCTTCACCAATCAGGTGATGGCCCAGATCGAGCTGTGGAACAATCCCGGTCAATATACGGTGGGTGTCTATGTCCTACCCAAGAAACTCGACGAAAAGGTGGCCCGTCTGCACTTGAGCAAACTGGGGGTGCGACTCACCACCCTGACGGAAAAACAGGCCAGCTACATCGGTGTGCCGGTGGATGGCCCCTTCAAGCCCGAACCGTATCGCTATTGAGCATCAAAAAAAAGCGCGGATTCCTGTGAGGGAGTCCGCGCCTACTTCTTGCAACACTCTTCTTCCTGCCATTACTCGCCATCCATCGCCTTTATTATCCCTGCCATACTGACTGACATCTGTGAATCAACGCCATCAGCCTGATCAAAGCCTGTGGAGCGTTCAATTTCGCCACAATAAATTATATTAAGTATTTTTAAAAAATATAATCATTATTTATGTTAAGATAAGAATCTAATAGCAGGATAAAAATGATAATAAATGAACCATAAACCATGCTTAAAATAATCAATTATTCTTGAATACGGTAATTAATAACAAAGAACAATAAGACAAAAAAAATTAACACTTGCAACATATTTTTCAATCGTGATAGCCTGCATCTGCTAACAACATATAAATAATTATAATTATTAAATAACACCCCGCAATCACACACATCAGGAGGACCACCATGCCCAACAAGACAGCAGAGAACATCCAGTTTTTTTTCAAAAAGCTACAATATACGGATCTAAATACTCAAAGAGATGCGATTGACAACAAAACAAACCACCTCGCAAACATCTATTCAAAGATGCAGGATGATCTTAATCTATTCTTCTTCAATGATATCAACAGCAACGAATGGCTAAGATCCATGTATGTTGTACCCAATCACGAGAACACACCAGAAATTAACGACTGTTACGTTGATTATTTCAAATATTTACTACAACTCAAGAGGCTAAAAAATCCGGTCGACACATTCACAAACATGATCACCTCACCGTTATTGTTAAACGAGAAGATCATCATGGCAGGATGCCCAGGAACCGGAAAATCATCACTGATCAATCATCTTTCAAGGACTTTAAATATAGAATCAACCATCATTTCATCGTCGAACTTCGATAATTTTAACTCCACCAATAAAAATGAAATAATGGATCGCATTCTCAACGAGATCGAATCGGAAACAGAAACAAAATCTCAAGGAAACATCCATAACAGAATCAGACAACTACAAAAGATAAAAGACAAGAAAATAATCCTACATTTTATTGATAATATAGACAGAACCAGAAACACTCCAGTTGAACAACTCGTCTTTGAGACAGCTTTCAATCTACATGATTCTTTGATTCAGAAAGATACAATCAATAGTACAAAGTGGATCTTCGTTATTTCATTAAGAAGAAGCACACTGTTTCAACTCTTTGTTGACCAGAAATCTGAATTTGTACGCAAGGCCCATAAAATTTTTCTACTCCCTCCACCTCCTCTTGCGGAAGTCTTTGAGAAACGCCTGGCAGCTATGGAGATTTATGCGCACAAGTTCATTCACAACAATCCAGTTATCGCGAAAGTAAGAATTGAACACGAAGGAAGGGAATACCATGTTGAGATAACAAGAAAAGACGCTTTCTTACTTCTGAAACAGTTCATGAACAATCTCGATGAAGAAGCTTACGCCTATTTGCATAATATTACTCTTGGAGGAGTCAGATCACAACTCAGAATATTCCCAGAAATCCTGAAAACAAAATCCTTCTCAGAATCCAGAATCTCTATTGCAATCATAGGGCTAATTAAAGATGTTTATTGTAAAACAAAAACTTATGACAATCAAATAAACGAAAAAATAACCCAGAAAGATATTATCTATGCGCTTGATGGATTCCCATTCGCCATTCTTGATAACAATCTTGATTTCATTTGCGATCAGAATCTGTTCGACAACCTTCAATCCAATGACCACAATGACGACTTCTCAAACACGATCCACACAAAAAATGAGAAATACAAAACACGTCCCAGATGGCAAAACTTCCTTGTAAAGATAAGGATACTTCAATATCTGACAATCAAATACTCAAGACTCATTGACGAAGATTCTGGCGAATGCCTCACTTCCATACTGTATCAGTTCCAAAAGATCGGATACGATGAAAAAGATATAACTTTAGCTCTTATCTCTTTAATCAATTCACGACTGGTTTTGAGTACGGATCTGAGAGGAAAAAATATTCGCTATAACAAGTTGGAACATATCGTCGTATCCCCCCTCGGCACCTATTATATGGAAAAGGTTCTCGACTCTTTTGCCTATTACGAAACTATAGTCGCCCATTGCCCCGTCAATTTCCAAATTCTGGGCAACTTTGGAACCAAAAGAAGATATTCATCTTATCATGTTGCAGAAATGATTAGAATAATTCAATTGGCTGAAACGACTGAAGAGTTCTATGCTACCAGAAACGAAGGCATCCACCTGCTAAACATGATTCGCAAAGAATATTTATGGAAAGAAATGAAAAATTTATGGTATACTGTCTCCAAAGGATTCTATCGTGACAACGAATCCGACAACAAGGGGCGAGAAATCTTAAAGAAACTTCCAATAATGGGTTATGATTTCGATACATCTTACAAAGTGGATGAGCAATGCAAAAAATGCTTGTCCTTGCTATTAAGAACAGATCCTGCACGATTCAGGAATCCCTATCATTGCGACTCCTGGAGAAAAGAAAATATCAATCTCATCAAACCAGAACAGGAACAAACAATAGGTTACGAACTGTTTTTCATGCTGAAAATCGGAGACACGAAACCCCTTCTCGACGGTTATCCAGACTGTGAGAATACTTTCTGTTCAGCAGGCAGCATTATCGAAAAAATCAGATTTCTTGGAGGGGAACGCTTCAATGGCACTTCTGTGGCGAACAATTTACTGAACCTTGACAAAATATTCATTAAAACACTGTTCAAAACGGCAGAAAAATTATGTTCAGAAAATAATCATATCAGATTCCTCTCCATCAACCTGGCTCAAGAAACATTTGAAAGCCAAAAGAATATAGAAATAACTCTCAACCAATTAACAAATGAAACTTCATGCAGAAAAATTATCTTTGAGATACCTGAAGAACATAATCCCAGTCAATTCGTTCATTCAATATCAAAGATAATATCAATTTTTCACGAGGACCAAACACTCAAAATCGGAAAGGATGATATCCTATCCAAAAAAGCAACAGCCACCGAACATTATTATACAAAAGACATTATGAGACATGTCGCCTTTGAGAAACTGGACTGGGAAACCTTTCAACAGATGCACGACGACCTGGAAATGCATAAAAGACTCGCTGATGTCATCCTAGGCAGGTGCAAAGCGATGCAAGAGCATGGTGGATATTTTGTTGTGGAGGGGGTACAGGAGAGACATATGGAATTCATCTTGAATCTGTTCAATATCCCTCCTGCCAATAGTGAGATCCCACCTTACAGACCGAATAATCTATGCATTCAGTCCAACAAACTGGCCTTCAAGAATTGAACTACAGGATTTCCAACAGATCATCATAAAACAAACAAAGGGGTGGTTTATGTCCTCTTCAACATAAACCACCCCCATTCATCTAACCCGCTCACTCCTCCCAGGGAGGAGAAAGATCTTCGGATCGGATTGCCAATTCCGCTTTGGGCTTGGGCTCCGGCTTAGGTTCGGGCTTGGGCTCCGGCTTAGGTTCGGGCTTGGGCTCCGGCTTAGGTTCGGGCTTGGCCTCTGGCGCGGAATCGGATTTCGATTCCGCTTTGGGCTTGGGTTCCGCCTTGGGCCGGGGTTGGGATTTGGGGGTCTGATCCGGCTCCGCAGCAGGACTCACCTCCCCGTCTGCGGGGGGTGCCTCCCCTGATGAAGCAGCGGACTCTTCCCCTTCGACGGCGCCAGCGGCTCGACGGGAGGCGGCGGTGGAACGACGGCGCCGTCTCCGACGGGGGGCCCGGGTCTTGCCTTCCGAGGTGACGGCTGACTCCTCCTCGCCGCCACTCTCCTCCTCCGGTGCCTCGGTGGTGTCCGGCTCTTCGGATACGACAGGACGGGGAGGCGTGGCCTTTTTCACCGATCGGGGTGCCTTGGTGACCTCGGGTTGGGCCAGGATGAACAGCCCTGGGGCGGCTTCCATGGCCTGCACCCCCGGAATCACGGGTGTGGACTCCTCCTCTTCCTCATCGTCGCCTTCGTCGCCGGACTCGATATCGGCCTGCAACTCACCGGGACGCAACGCGACCGAGGATTGAGCCGACTTGCGACGACGACGACGACGACGTTTCTTCTTTTCCACCGTCTCCGTGGGAGCGGCGGTTTCCTGCTCCCCCTCTTCCCCGGGAGCAGTGGTCATGGCGGGCTGAGCGGTCGGCTTGGGGGTGGACTGCGGCTTGACTTCGGCCTTGGCGCGCACCGGTTCCTGAACCGAGGCCGGCGGGGCGGAAGACGCGCCGTTCCGGGCCGAACGGGATGAACCACCCGCGTTTTTGTTGCCCTTCTGCTCGGCCAACTCTTCCGGCGTGGGGGCGACCTTGGGACGCTCGGCCCGCTCCACCCGGTATTCCGGAGTTTGCAGGGTTTCGTCCCCCTGAATCAAAAGCGGTACCTGACTCTCCCCCTCCAGGGCGGCCAACTGGGCGCGCTTGTGGTTGAGCAGATAGTTGGCCACATCCAGGGAGGTGCGATACACGATGCGCGTATAACGGTTCTTAGAGACATCCTCTTCCAGCATGCGGAACAGATGAATGGCCGTGGACTCCACGGAACGGATCGTACCCAACCCCTTGCAGCGGGGACACTCCATGCGATTGGTTTCGCTGAAGGTGGGTTTCATGCGCTGACGGGACAACTCCAACAGGCCGAACTGGGAAATCTTGCCCAGTTGAATCTTGGCGCGATCCAATTTCAAGGCTTCGCGCATCTGGCGTTCCACCTCCAGATTGTGCTTCTTGTCCTCCATGTCGATGAAATCGATCACGATCAATCCGCCCAGATCCCGCAAACGCAACTGCCGGGCAATCTCCTCGGTGGCCTGGAGATTGGTCTTGAAGGCGGTGGTCTCCACGTCCTTCTCCCGGGTGGAGCGACCGGAGTTGATGTCGATGGTCACCATGGCCTCGGTAGGCTCGATGACGATGTACCCTCCGGATTTCAGTTGAATCACCCGTTCATGCATGGACTCGATCTGATTTTCGATCTGAAAACGGGAAAAAATCGGCTGCGGTTCCTTGTAGGGCTGAACCACCTTCATGTAGCGGGGCATGAGCAGACGCATGAAATCCTTGCCGCGCCGATAGCCCTCATGACCTTCGATGAGAATTTCGGTCATGTCGGTGCTGTAGAGATCCCGGATGGTGCGCATGATGAGATCCCCCTCCTCATGGATCACCATGGGCCCTTCGGCCTGGGCGGCATTATCGAGGATTTTCTTCCACAAGCGCAGCAGATAGTTCAGATCCCGGATAATCTCCCGTTTGGTGCGTCCCAATCCGGCGGTGCGAATGATGAGACTCACCTGACCGGGAATGGCGATGGTCTCGATGATTTCTTTGAGTTTCTTGCGTTCCAGGCTGTCGGTGATCTTGCGGGAGATGCCTCCGCCCCCTTCGTTTTCCGGCAGAAGCACGGCATAGCGTCCAGCCAGGGACAGATTGGTGGTCAACGAGGCACCCTTGTTGCCCCGTGGCTCCTTGACCACCTGCACCAGCAGTTTCTGTCCCCGGGTGAGAATCTTCTGAATGGGCAGCCGTTGCCGGCGGGGAAAACGTTTGAAGGTGTCGAGCAACGGGGAGCCGTCGTCATCGATCTCCACCTCGTTGTCCAGATCGTCCGGGAGGGATCCGGATTCACCGCCAGAGAGGTGCCCGGACTCCTCATCACCGGCACCCGCTTCTTCGTAGAGATCTTCGCCGGACGGCTCACCACCGGCAGCATCGTCGCCGGACTCACCATCATCGCCAGACATCGCCGCGTCGGTGGACTCTTCGCCGGACTCGTCACCATCGGCAATCGCCGCGCCGGAAGCCTCTTCCCCATCCTCCACCTCTTCGAGCGGATATGCCGGAAAATCGGACGCCTCCACGTCGGTCTCGTGTGTTTCGGACTCCTGGCAGGACTCCAGCACGCCATCCGGATCCACGGATACGATTGCCACCGGCATCACCACTTCCGCGAAGGCTGGCGTCCGGATTGCGGCCATGACGGGTTCCGCCGCAGATTCGGGAAGATCGACCACCGGGACCGGCACCGCGGCGGATGTGGGCGCCTGAAGCTTTACCGGTTTTTCCGGCTGCTTTTCCTCATCCTCATCGTCATAATCTTCATCGTACTCCCCTTCCTCATCGTCTTCGGGTTCCGGGAGAGGCAAAGGCAGATATTCACCCCGTTCCCCCTTGTCGTTGGTGGGGTAGTATTTGGGATGAATGTCGTTGACCGAAAGGAATCCCTGGCGTCCGCCGCCGAAGTCAATGAAAGCGGCCTGAAGAGACGGCTCGACACGGGAAACGCGAGCCAGATAGATGTTGCCTTTGATTTGCTCCCGGCTTGATGTTTCAATGTCCAGATCGATCAGTTTGTTGTCCTGGACGATGGCGACGCGGATCTCTTCCGGATGGGTGGCATCCACCAGCATACGCTTGGTCATGGTCATGGTTGGGCTTGCTCTCCTGTATGGATTGGCCTTGAGATCCGCCGCACAATCCGCGACTCGCATCGGTGGCGAGCTCCTCGGAATGCAACGGAAAACAGGCGGTTTCGGGTCATCCGGGGCCAAAGCCGCCGGGATAAAATCATCAATCGTGAATCAAGAAAAAATGGCGCGAGGTGGATGAGACGATCCACCCACGTCAAGCCGGGGCGGGGATGTCCCATCACTTCCTCAAATCAAATAATATCATTATAGGATCTTTTATCCATGGAAGCAAAGCCGCTTGAAGAATATCCCACACCACGCACACCGGTACGTCGCATTCTGGTGAGCGCACAGGAGGCGGAGATGCGTCTGGACCGGTTTCTGATGGCCCACAATCCGGGAGCGCCCCCCTCTTTGGTGCAGCGCTGGCTGCGTACCGGGCAGACGCGGGTGAACGGCGGACGGGCGCAGGGCGGTCATCGCCTGACGGTGGGCGAAGAGGTCCGGGTGCCACCGTTCGAGGCCCGGGAGCCTTCCAGACGGTCGGACGAAGCGCCGGAGTGGGCCATTCAGGCCTTGGGTTCCCGGATCGTGTGGCGGGACCAGTGGCTGCTGGTGCTGGACAAGCCCCAGGGCATGCCGGTTCACGGCGGCAGCGGTCAGGAGTGGGGGGTGGTGGATGCCATGCGCACCCTGTTGCAACGGGAAGGCAAAGGGGAAATCCCGGAGTTGTGTCACCGGCTGGACAAGGAGACCTCCGGATGCCTGCTGTTCGCCCTGGACAAAAGCAGCGCGCGCCGCATGAGCGGTGCTTTCCAGTCCAAGGAAGTGGACAAGGAGTACTGGGCCTGGGTTGCCGGTGCCCCCCGGGACGAAACCGGCGTGATCGAACAGCCCTTGATCAAGGGAGCCACCCGTGGGGGGGAACGCATGGTGGTGACCGGGAAAAATCAGGGGTTGAGCGCCCGCACCCGATACCGGGTCTTGAAACGCCATGGGGGTCTCAGTCTGGTGGCGGCCTATCCGGACACGGGACGCACCCATCAAATCCGGGTGCATCTGCAATGGCTGGGGCATCCGGTGGCCGGGGACGGAAAATACGGCAACGAACCCCTGAACCACTGGTTGCGCAGTCAAGGGGTGACCCGGATGGCCCTGCACGCCCGGAAGATCCGTCTGACCCATCCAACCACCGGGGAACGGCTGGAAATCGAAGCCCCGCTGGACGAAGGTTTCCAGAGGCTGGAACGCTTGGCCGCCCGGGGACCGTCCCTCATTCCGCCAAATAGTGCAACAGACGCACCAGGCTTTCGGTCCCGGTCTCGAACGAAGGAAGATGGAGATTTTCGTCCGGAGCGTGGAGACAGGCGTCCGGCAATGAAAAACCGATCAGCAAGGTCTTGAGATTCAGGATCCGGTCAAAATCGGCGACCACGGGAATGGAGGCCCCCTCGCCGATGATCACCGGTTCCCGACCAAAGGATTCCCGCAGGGCGCGGCGGGCGGCGGTGATGGCGGGCAGATCCGGAGGCAATCGCCAGGGCATGCCGCCACCGGGAGCCGGTCTGATCTCCACCCGCACCCCATCCGGGGCCACGGCCCGCAGATGATCGGCCACCCGGGCCACCACCCGTTCCGGGCGTTGATCCGGCACCAACCGCATGGAAAGCTTGGCTTGGGCCTTGGAGGGCAGCACGGTCTTGGCCCCCGGACCGGTGTATCCACCCCACAGGCCATTGATTTCGATGGTGGGACGATACCACAGCCGTTCCAGAAGGGCATATCCCGCCTCGCCCCAGCCGTGTTCCAGACCGATCTCCCCCAGAAAGGCCGCCTCGTCGAAGGGCAATTGCGCCACCTGGGCCCGCTCCTGCGGGGTGGGATCCCGCACCTCTTCCAGAAATCCCGGCACGCGGATGGTGCCGTGTTCATCCTTCAAGGTGGACAGCATGCGGACCAGGATCTCCACAGGATTGGCCACCGCGCCGCCGTAGCTGCCGGAGTGCAGATCCCGGGCCGGACCGGTCACCTCCACCTCCAGGGTGACCAGTCCCCGGAGTCCGGCGGTGATGGCCGGAATCCCCTCGGCCCACATGCCGGTATCCGAAACCATGGCCAGATCGGCACGCAACAGCTCTTTCCGTTGGTGCAGGAAGGGGGGAAGATGAAGACCGCCAATCTCCTCTTCCCCTTCGATCAAAAAGATCACGTTCACGGGCAAACGACCGGTGACCCGCAAAATGGCCGCCACGGCCTGCATGTGCATGAGGAGCTGTCCCTTGTCGTCCGCCGCGCCGCGGGCGAAAATCCGCTCATGGCGCACCGTGGGTTCAAAGGGCGGCGTGGTCCACAAGGCCACCGGATCCACCGGTTGCACATCGTAATGACCATAAATCAACACCGTGGGACGACCCGGCGCATGCAGCCAACTGCCGGTGACGATGGGGTGTCCGTCGGTGGGATGGATCTGAACGGATGTCAGGCCGGCACGTTCCAGAAAGGCCGCCGCCCACGCGGCGCAGCGCGCCATGTCCGGGATGTGTTCGGGATGACTGGAAATGGAGGGAAAACGCAACCAGGCGTTCAAATCCTCCAGTCGCGCCCCACGGGTGGCGCGCAGGGATTCCAGGATGGCGTGCATGGCCTCTTGGACCCAAACCAAAAAGAAAGGAAAAAATCAGGCCACCAGATCCCGGGGCGAAATCAAGGTGACCAGGGTGGCGCAACCGGGAGAAATCTGGGTCCAGTCGCTGGGCATGTGCAGATGGGCCACCGTGGCGGTCTTGACCAGCCCCGCCTCTCCATCCAGGTCTCCGGGCAACTCCATGGCGTGACGGGAGAGATAGGAAACCAGCATTTCCAATCCCGGATTATGCCCCACGATCATGGCGATGCGGGTCTGCTTGGGGAGTTCGGTCAACACCTCGATCAACTCTTCGGTGCCGGCCCCGTAGATGCGGGCATCCCACTGCACGGCTTTTTTCTTGATGTCGAGCACCTTGCAGACCTCCAGAATGGTCTGTTTGGCGCGCAGAGCCGGAGAACTGACAATGAAATCGGGAATCAGATCCTGATCCAGCAGCCATTGTCCCATGCGGGGGGCGTCCTGCAAGCCCCGCTTGGCCAATGGACGATCAAAATCAGAAGCCGCATCCGTGTCCCAAGCCGATTTGGCGTGACGCATAATGATCAATTGACGAGTCATGGTGAAGTCGCCTCATGCTCGGGAGTGAAGTGGAGAATCGTCGGCGATCAGCATAGATTCCCGGGCAAAGGGTGTCAAGGCGAGGGAGGGGCTTCTTCATTCGGAAATTCCCGTCAATCCAGTCACCTTCGCTCATCGGTCATCAGGACCGCCCCGCAGGAATGACACGGCTTCCGCCAACGTGGTGATCACCTGACACGGCAAGGCCACCGGAGCGGACAAAGGTTGCCGCGCCAGCAACAGATTGCTCCCCACGCCGGCGGCGATTCCGGCCTGGATATCGCTCAACCGGTCTCCGATCAGCAAGGAGCCGGCCAAATCCAGTTGGAGTTCATCCCGGGCCGCCAGGATCATGCCCGGACCCGGCTTGCGGGAAGGATCCTCCCGCCGATACACCCCCACCCCTTCCGTGGGATGGTACGGAGAAAAATAAACCCGGTCGATGGGCGCATCCTGACGGGCAAACTCCCCGTGCATCCAGGCGGTCAACCGGTGGAACTGCTCCTCAGTGTACAATCCACGACCGATGCCGGATTGATTGGTCACCACCACCAGCCGATAACCCAGTGCACAGGCCTGACGGGTCAGATCGAAAATGCCCGCCACAAACGCCACCTCCTCGATCCGATGGACATAACCGCGATCCTCGTTGATCACCCCGTCCCGGTCCAAAAACAGCGCCCGTTGCATCATCCGCGTCCCATGCTCACCGAAAAAAGCTGATCCAAAAAAAACGTTACTCCGGACCGAAGGCAGGCCATTGTCATTCTGGCCGGATCACCGTTTCGGCGCAAGCCCATTCACGGTGACCCAAACACACACCACCGAAAACACCATCCAACCTGGAATCGGCAGGATCAGACGTGTTATCGTGGAGCCGTTTCTGATATGATTTTTTGTAACGACCGTATCACCCCGCACTCCGGCCAAAGGCACCCCGATGATCTCCGTACTCTCGGAACTCGAACAAGACGCCCTGCTGGAAGTATTGAACCTGGGCATGGGGCAGGCGGCGGACGCGCTTTCCCGCATGGTGAACGAAGAGATTCTGCTTTCCGTGCCCAGGCTGCACTTTCTGCCCTGGAGCCAGGCCACATCCCTGATCGGTCCCACCCCCGACGCCCTCATGACCGGCGTCAGACAACGGTTCACCGGTCCGTTTCACGGCTCCACCCTGCTGATCTATCCTCGGGAAAAAAGCCTGGAACTGGTGCGCGCCCTACTCCAAGACGAAGTCGAACTGGACGAATGCCGGGAGATGGAACAAGAAAGCCTCACCGAGGTGGGCAACATTCTGCTCAACGCCTGTCTGGGATGTCTGGCCAACATCATGGGGGTGGAAATCCTGTGCGACCTGCCGGAATACCTGCAAGGCACCTGCGACGAACTCCTGAGCGAAGAGCGTCGCAACAGCGCCCACGAAGAACTCATTTTATTGTTGTTCGTGGATTTCGTCACCCACGGGGACACGGTCAAGGGCCATGTGGTGTTGCTGTTCGACTCCTGGGCCATCTCCCGCCTCAAGCAGGAGTTGACCGGACTTCTGCACCGCTTCGACGGATGACTCCCATGACTCCTCCCCCCAGTCCGCCACCGCTCCCGGATCCATCCCTGCTCTGGTCCCTGGTGGAAGAGGCCGCCCTTGGCTGGATTCTCCTCGACTCGCAAGCCCGGGTGGTCACCTGGAACCCCTGGATGGAACGAACCTCCGGCATCTCCAAAGAACAGATCCTGGGACACCCCTTGAGTGAACGGTTTCCGACGCTGCGCCACTCCCGTCTGGAAAAGGCCATCGCCGACGCCTTGAACCGGGGATTGCCCGGTCTGCTCTCCCCCCGTCTGAACGCCCCCTCGCTGCCGTTGAAAAACGGCTGCGGCCAGACCCTGCACCAGACCATTCTGGTCAAGCCGGTGGAACCCAACGGCTTGGGACGTTACTGTTTCATTCAGATCCAGGACGTGACCCACGCGGTGACCCGGGATCGACGCCTGCGGGAAAGCACCCGGGATCTGCGTCGCGCCAAAAGCACGACCGAAACGACCAATCGGCTCAAGAGTCAATTTCTGCTCCACATGGGCCACGCCCTGCGCACCCCCTTGAGTACCATCCTGGGCATGGCGGAACTCCTGAAAAAAGCGGACGATCTCCACAAGGTCCGACGTCAGGCCAGGGCGATCCACGACTCCGGGGAGGCGTTGCGGAGCATTCTGGACGACATACTGGACTACGCCCGCATCGAAGCCGACGCCATCGCCCTGGAAACCATTCCTTTCGATCCGACGACGCTCCTGATCGAAGTGAGCGAATCCATCGCGACCCGGGCCAGAGCCAGGGAGATCGATTTTCTCACCGACATTCCCGCGGATCTGCCATTCCGGCTCATGGGGGATCCGCGGTGCGCCCGTCAGGCGTTGACCCATCTGCTCCACCACGCCCTGAGCACCACTCCCCGGGGAGAGATCCGGTTGACGGTACGCCATCTCAAAAACACGCACGGGGAAGCGCGGCTCGCATGTGTCATCCGCGACACCGGCACCGGTCTGGATGCCGCCGGAGTCAACCGGCTTTTCACCCCGCTGGATCCGAACGACACCTTCACGCCCCCCCTCCACCCGGACGGACATCCCCTGGGACCCGCCATCGCCCTGGGTCTGGTCAAAAAGATGCAAGGCACCCTCGATGTGGAAAGCGCGCCGGGTCGCGGAACGATTTTCCGGGTTGAACTGCCCTTTTCCCTCCCATCCCGGCCCCAGGCTGCGCCCCTGCCCCCTCACCCGGAAACCGCCCCTCCCGTGAACCCCTCCCCCTTTCCCCGCGGGGTCAAGATCCTGGTGGTGGAAGACGACGAAATGAACCGGGAAGTGACCCATGGCATGCTCAAACGACTGGGGGTGATGGCAGAACTGGCGGGCAACGGGGAAGAGGCGTTGCGACAACTGGCCAGCAGCCGCTACGATCTGGTATTCATGGACTGCCAGATGCCCACCATGGACGGTTTCACCGCCAGTCGCCTATTTCGCGACGAAGAATCCAGCCGCCACAGCCATACCCCCATCGTGGCCCTGACCGCCAACGCCATGAAAGGGGATCGGGAACGGTGTCTGCAAGCCGGCATGGACGACTATCTGACCAAACCGGTGCGGGGGGATACCCTCAAACAGACCATCCTGCGCTGGGTCCACTGGTAATTCCCCCCGACTCCACCGCTGCATCGGCTCCCCCGGCCATTCCTGACCACTTGATTGTTCAATCATTATGATGGTAAACAAACACGCAGGCGCGACAACGGGGCAGCGCGCCCCTTCAAGCGGACTCCAACGACAAGCCGAAGCAATCCTGATCCGGCGCACCTCACCCCAGGCATGCGTATCCTCCCATGAATGTTCTGCGTTCCATTCGACAATCCGTCAGCCACAAGATTCTCTTCGTGATCGGGTGCGTCGGCACGGTCGCCATGCTGGCGCTGGGTGTCATTCTGATCGGCCACATGAAACAATCCCTGCTCGAAGAAAATCAGAGCGCCGTCATCCGCATCGCCGATACCGCGACCCGGGGATTGCAGGCGATCATGCTGGCCGGTCAAGCTCCCATCGCCCATGATTACATGGACAAACTCAAAGAAGTGGAAGGACTGGAGACCATCCGGGTCTTCCGGGTCAACGGCTCCGAGGCGTTCCTGCCGGAAAGCTCCGGCAGCCGCATCGACCCGGCGTTGACCACCCCTTTTCAGCAAACCCTGCAAGCCCAGCGACAAACCCTGCTGACCACCACCGGCCCGGACGGCATCGGACGCACCACCATTTTAGCCCCGATCGCGAACCGGGAACCCTGTCAAGCGTGTCACGGCAAGGATCATCCCATCCGCGGCGTCTTTCAGTTGACCATCTCCCAAGGCGCCAGCGAAACCCGCCTGGGGGAAGCGAAAAGCGTTTCGGTGATGGTGATGATCGTGGCGATTCTGTTGTTGATCGTATTGATTCACCTGGTCCTGATTCGCCTGCTGCAAACCCCCATGGCCGACCTGCGGGCCGCCATCCTGCGCATCGCCAATGGGGATTTGACCCATCACATTGCCATACCTACGGGCATTCTGGATGATCTGGGACACATCGCCACGGATTTCAACGCCATGACCCTCCGGTTCCGCAACACCATCCGGCAGGTCTTTCTCCAGACCCGTTCCATGGCCGCCTGCGTCGGCGATCTGCTGGAAGTGCGCAACGGACTGGCCACCGACTCCATGACCAGTTTCCGTCTGGCGGAACAGACCGCCCGGGATCACCAACAGGTGGAACAACAAGTCTCCGCCATTCAATACGCCATCTCCCAAACCGCCGAACAGGTGGGGACCATCGCGGCGGCCTCCGAACAGTTGTCCTCCCTGATCCATTCCATCGCCTCCGGGTCGGAACAGGCCAGCAGCAACATCAACACCATGGCCTCCGCCGCCGAAGAAATTACCGCCAACATTTCCGGGGTGAACCAGAATCTCGCCCATGTGGACCAGTCGGTTTCGGCGGTGGCCGAAGCGGTTCGGGAGGTCACCGGTTCCATCGAGCAGGTGCGTCAACGCTGCCAGCAGGCCGGCGATGAGTCCCGACAGGCCAACGAAAAGGCCCAGGAAACCCATGACACCATGAGCCGTCTGGCCAACTCGGCCCTGGAGATCGATCAGGTGCTGGAGGTGATCAACAACATCGCCTCCCAAACCAACATGCTGGCCCTCAACGCCTCCATCGAGGCCGCCGGGGCCGGAGAGGCGGGCAAAGGGTTCGCGGTGGTGGCCAACGAGGTCAAGGAACTGGCCCGCCAGACCGCGGACGCCACACGCATGATCGCAGCCAAGATTCAAGACATTCAGGAACACACCCGCGAGGTGGCCGCCGCCACCACCGAAATCGCCGACCGGATCGAACGCATCGACGCCACCAACAACGAAATCACCCAGGCGGTGGATGAACAGGCCCACAGCATCAACGCCATCTCCCACTCCATCAGCGAAGTCGCCAACGCCTCCGGTGAGGTGACCCGCTCCGCCGGAGAACTGAACCTCGCCGCCCACGACATCGCCCGCTCCGCGCTGGAAGCGGCCAATGGCGCCGTCGAGGTGGCCCGCGCCGCCTCCGAGGCCTCCGGGGCCGCCACCCTGCTGTCCCAGCAAAACGAAACCCTCCACGCCTCGACCCAAAACATCTTCCAATCCGCCTCGGAAGCGGCGAACGCCACCACCAGCGCCAATCACAAGGTGGGCAGCATTCATCATCATGCCATTCTGGTCAACGGCGCGATCCATCATGTCTCGCTGCTGATCGATTCGGTCTCGGTACCGGGTCGCAAGCTGGAACGTTCGGTTCATGACCTGATCATGCACCCCGAACCCTTCCCGGTGGAAAAAATCAAGGGCGCGCACCTCAAATGGCTCGGCAAGCTCGAAAACGTCATCCGGGGACGCAGCGACCTCAAACCCGAACAGGTGGCCAGTGGCCGGGAGTGCGATTTCGGCCTGTGGTATTACGCCGACGGCGAGACCCGTTTCGGAGAGATGGACATTTTCCAGCAAGTCGGGGAGACCCATCTGCAGGTCCACGAGGTAGCCCGGGAGGCGGTACGTCTGGCCAGTCGGGGCGACATTCAACTGGCGGAACAGAAAATGGAAGAGTTTAACGCCATCAAGGATCGACTGTTCGACCTCATGGACGAACTGTACATGGCCGCCTCCGCCCTGGATTGAAGCAGATTCCGACGTTTTTTGCCTCTCTGCCGATCCGGTTGACGCCCCGACCACCCGGGCAAATCTTGCCGGAAGAGGGGCCCGTGGCGTCCTTCCCCCCCCCCGCCCATCCCCCTTCCCCACACCAAAACCCCCGCCACGCCTGGACTGACACGATGACGCGGTGAATTGGCATAAACTTGGCAACAGACCACTTCGCACCCGATCACCGGCAAAAAGCATCGGGCAACATCCTGACATCCGCCGCCTTGTGCGTGGAGAGACCAAAATGGGTATCAGCATTTCACTGGAAAACCGCCGCAGATTGATGATCGACCCCTCCTTGTTCGCCAAGAAACCCCGCGCCCTGGTGGAGGAGATCGAGGAGTATCGCAAGGAGACCGAGCGGCTCGGCAGAATCTACGATCTGCACCGACAATTGGGCGCGACCCTGGATCTGGACTCGATGATCGAGGCCTTTGCGCTCTGGCTGATCCCGGTGATGCCGCACAATCTGGTGGCCTACCGACGTTTTGGCCGTCGACTGCACTCCGCCTGTTCGTGTCACGGTCCGGATCGGCAACTGTTGCAGGAGATGGCCCAGGAGCTGATGAACCATCCCATCCACGAAAAACACTCCGGTGAACTGCCCACGGTGGGACGATTCTATCACCTGTGGCCGCTGGACCCGGATCACGACGACTGCCTGCTGGTGATCCATCCCTGTCCGGAACTCTCCACGGCGCCGTTCCTGCATCTGGAAGAAGAGGTGCTGGCGGAGTTGCGTGGACCTTTGGAGCGGGCCATGGCCTACGAGGATTTATACGATCAGGCGCGCCGGGACGCCCTCACCGGACTGGTCAACCGTCGGGTCTTCGAGGAGCGCGCCGCCATGGAGATCGCCAATGCCAACCGCCACGGCCAGCCTCTGGCCCTGGCCTGTCTGGATCTGGATCACTTCAAGGCGATCAACGATCGTCTGGGACACGGGGAAGGAGATGTGGTGCTGCAAACGGTCTCCCAGACCTTTACCCGCATCGTGCGGGATTCGGACCTGCTGGCCCGGATCGGGGGGGACGAATTCGCCATGATCCTGCCCAACACCAGCCTGGAAAACGCCAGTCTGCTCATGGAACGGCTCTGCGGAGCGGTGCGCGCCCTGGACATCCGCGCTCCCGACTCCGCGCCTCTGGGGGTCAGCGTGGGACTGGCCCAGTGGCGCTCCAACGCCTCCTTAGCGGAATGGTGGGAAAGCGCCGACGCCGCCCTCTACCGGGCCAAGGCCATGGGACGTTCCCGGGTCTGCCATTGACCCTTTGACAGGTGCCCCCAGGCCATCACGCGGCATGGGGGCCGGTTTCCCGGAAGTGTTGCTGGTTGGTTTCCATCCATCCTACCAAGAATGTCAGATCAAGTATTGACTATTACAAGACACCAGGTGACTATTTGTAGCTGCGGATACGGTTGAGGTTGACCCATTCATCCCAATTATCTTCGTAACCATCGTAATGAATCAGCACTTTATTGTCTCCTGACTCCAGAGCTGAGGCTTTGTACCAAGTGTCTTTCCAATACACTTGAATGGCCACTCGGTCCATGGAGACCCATTCATCCCAGCTGTTTTCATAGCCGGTATAGTGAATCAGTAATTGGGTTCCGGAGACCTGACGGACTTCCGCGTCATACCATTTTCCTTTCCAGCGGACACGGGCATAGTCGCCACCTGTGATTGCCTGTGCCAGACTGGCCGTCATCAGAGCGCATGCAAAAACAAGCAGGACGAGTTGTTTTTTCACGGTGTTTCTCCAAATCAGCGAAGGGTTGATTGGGTTTGTATTCGTCGATGTGAGATCCAGGCAGCCCAATGTCGGAAATGGAATCAAACCATAACGAATTGGAACGCAATGGATCGGTTGATCATGTTGCAAATATTGTATACTGGATCGTGACCAGTCAAGCATCGTGATATCGATTGAAGGTCAAGAGCCGCGCAGGGGGTAAAGCAGGTGCTTTGACATTTGACAGGTCTCTTCGGGTAAATTTTGTCTTGACGGATAAGGCATGCTCTGCTATTGATTTGATTATCAATTGATTCGTTAATGTTGAAAAAATTGCAATTCTTTTTGTTATCGATATAATGAAAGGTTTTTTATGGCTGATTTTCTCATTTTAAGTTGATGCTAAATCCTTCGTGGAAGCATACTCAATTTGATCGTGCTCCGCAAGACAAAACAGAGTTGTCCTCAAGATGTGTGGGGATTGAGACGGATGAATGTCGGTTTGGGACATGATTGGACCGTCAACGAATACTACGCCGCGGCTGCCAAAGTGGTCGGTTATTCGGGAGGTTTCTACCACGATACAACCAAGCCCATCGGCATGAAACAAAAACAGGTCAGTGTCGAGCAGGCGCTCTTGTGGGGATGGAGTGCGAAAACCGCGTTGGAAGAGGGTCTGGCACAGACCTATGCCTATTATTTAAGGGAAAGAGATGGCCAATCCATTTAAGTATCCTTTGGCTACGGCAACCTGGGACAAGGCAGAATACGATGCGATGTATCGGGTCATCGATTCGGGAATGTTCACCATGGGACCCCATGTGCAAGCCTTCCCATGTGCAAGCCTTCCCATGTGCAAGCCTTTGAGCAGGCTTTTGCCGCCTATGTCAACAGTCAATACGCCGTGATGGTTAACTCCGGCTCATCGGCCAATTTGTTGATGATTGCCGCGTTGTTCTATACGAAAGAAAATGCATTGAAGCCCGGAGATGAAGTGATCGTTCCGGCGGTATCGTGGAGTACCACCTACTATCCGCTTCATCAGTATGGTCTGAAGATGCGTTTTGTGGATATCGATCTGCACACCTTGAATTACGATCTTGATCAACTGGCTGCGGCCATCACCCCTGACACCCGATTGATCATGGCGGTCAATTTGTTGGGCAATCCGAATGATTTTGATCAAATACAGGCCATTGTCGGCAGTCGGAACATCCGCATTGTCGAGGACAATTGTGAATCCATGGGAGCGGAACTGAAGGGACGGAAAGCCGGCACCTTTGGTGTCATGGGCAGTTTCAGTTCTTTTTTCTCCCATCATATCTCCACCATGGAAGGCGGATTGATCGTCACCGACAACGAGGAACTCTTTCATATCCTGTTGTCACTGCGGGCGCATGGCTGGACACGCAATCTGCCCAAATTCAATCGGGTCTGTGGAGAAAAAAGCGACGATCCATTCAAGGAGTCGTTTCGATTTGTTCTGCCTGGGTATAATGTCAGACCTTTGGAAATGTCAGGCGCCATTGGCGTGGAACAGGTCAAGAAATTACCCTCCCTCGTGGAAGAACGGCGCAAGAATGGTCGTTTGTTTCAAAGCGCCATGGCGGATCATCCGGAGATCTTGATCCAAAGCGAAACAGGTCAAAGCAGTTGGTTTGGTTTCAGTATGGTCATTCGACCGGAATCGTCATGGACCCGTGTCGATCTGCTTGCCAAACTCAATCATCTAGGCTTTGAGTGCCGTCCGATTGTCGCCGGGAATTTTACCAAGAACGCAGTAATGCAGTATTTGCATGCGGAAATATTTGGCAGTCTGTCCAATGCGGATCATGTAGATCAAAACGGGCTGTTTATCGGCAATCATCACTATTCCATTGCCGATGCCATGAATGAGCTGAAGTCAATATAACCCTTTTTGAGTTGTATTTTGTTCAAACCATGCCCATCATTCAAACCGTACAGGGAACCCGTTTTCCCTCCATGGATGGCGAATCCATCCTGGATGCTTCGATCCGAAACGGCACACCGTTGTTGCACGGCTGTCGCAGTGGTCAGTGCGGCAGTTGCAAATGCCGCGTCATCCAGGGCCAAAGCCAAGCCATGGATGACGAACTGGCTCTTTCCGATGAAGAAAAGAAGTCTGGCTGGATTCTGGGTTGCACCCGGGTTGCCAAGACGGATCTTCTCCTGGAAGCGGAAACTTCCATGGAGTATGCCTTGCCTGAAGCAAAAATTGTGGCGTGTCGCATCCATTCGATTGATAAACTGGCTGCGGATGTGGTTCGGGTTGTCTTGCGTTTGCCACCGGCGGTCAGGTTTGACTATTATCCGGGCCAATATGTGAATCTCATTGCCAAAGAGGGACTACGTCGCAGTTATTCCATGGCCAATGCGACTGCCGAGAATCATCAGTTGGAATTTCACATCCGTGTCGTTCCTGGCGGAGCCATGAGTGAATACTGGGTTTCCCAGGCACAGGTCAATGATTTGTTAAGGCTGGATGGTCCACGGGGTACATTCTTTCTGCGGAATGTCACCGATCAAGATTTGGTATTCATGGCGACCGGAACCGGTATCGCCCCCATCAAGTCCATGCTGGAAGCTTTGCACGGCATGTCCGATGCGGATCAACCCCGCAGTATTTCTGTCTATTGGGGGGGGCGTACCCGTGCGGATCTGTATTGGGATGTAAGCAGCCTTGGTCATTGGTTTCGTTATATCCCGGTGCTTTCTCGGGAGAGTGAGGAGTGGAACGGTGCCCGTGGTCATGTGCAACAGGTGTTGCTCTCCGAAATCTCCGATCTGTCCCGAACGGTCGTTTATGCCTGTGGCTCGATGAGCATGATCCGTGACGCACAAGCGGCCTTGTCAAAGGCTGGTCTGCCGCATCAGAATTTTTTGTCCGATGCATTTGTGAGTTCCGCAGCCCATTGATTCTCTGAATAAAGGAAGTCCAATCATGAAGGTGGTCATTCTGGCGGGTGGACTGGGTACCCGATTAAGCGAAGAAACCTCGCTTCGTCCAAAGCCAATGGTTGAAATTGGCGGGAAACCCATTTTGTGGCACATCATGAAGATGTACTCTCATTACGGCATTTATGATTTTATAATCTGTTGTGGCTACAAGGGGTATATTATCAAGGAGTATTTTGCCAACTATTTTCTCCATATGTCTGATGTCACCTTTGACATGCGCTCAAACCAGATGCATGTTCATCACATGCGTGCTGAACCCTGGACCGTCACCCTGGTTGATACGGGTGACACCTCCATGACCGGTGGCCGATTGCGTCGTGTGGCCGAGTATGTGAAAGACGAAGAGGCATTTTGTTTTACTTATGGTGACGGGGTTGGTGATATCGATATCGGTGAGTTGATTGCCTTTCATCGCAGTCATGGCAAGGCCGCCACCTTGACCGCCACCTATCCGCCCGGACGTTTCGGTGCTTTGGATATTCAAAACAGGCAGGTCAGAAGCTTCAAGGAAAAACCAAAAGGGGATGGGGCCTTAATCAATGGTGGTTTTTTTGTGTTGTCTCCCAAGGTATTGACCTATCTGGAAGATGACAGCACAATTTGGGAGCAGAAACCCTTGATGCAATTGGCCATTGATGGAGAGTTGATGGCTTATCCCCATTACGGTTACTGGCAGCCCATGGATACCCTCCATGACAAGCAGACCCTGGAAAAATTGTGGGCAGGCGGCAATGCTCCCTGGAAGAAGTGGGATTAATCATGCATCTCCTTTTTGACTTTTGGCGTGGCAAACGGGTTTTTCTGACCGGTCATACGGGATTCAAGGGAGGATGGTTGAGTTTATGGTTGCAATCCATGGGCGCAGAAGTCTACGGATTATCACTTGCACCCGCAACCCATCCCAATTTATTTACTGAAGCCTGTATTGCCAAGGGCATGACGAGTCAAATTGGCGATATCAGGGACTATGAAACCGTTCGAGCTGCCATGGCGGCCTTCAGACCCGAAATTGTCTTGCATCTGGCCGCCCAGCCGCTGGTAAGGCTTTCTTATCACGAGCCGGTCGCTACTTATGCAACCAACGTCATGGGGACGGTCCATGTCCTGGAAGCGGCGCGTCATGCCGGCTCCGTGCGTGCCATCGTCAATGTGACGACTGATAAATGTTATGAAAATCGAGAATGGGTCTGGGGTTATCGGGAAGAGGATCCGATGGGTGGATATGATCCCTACAGCAACAGCAAGGGTTGCTCGGAACTGGTAACAGCGGCCTATCGTCGTTCTTTTTTCCAAGATAGTGGGGTTGCGCTGGCATCGGCACGGGCAGGTAATGTGATCGGGGGGGGCGATTGGGCATTGGATCGTCTGGTGCCGGATATTTTACGGGCATTTGAAAAAGATCAGCCTGTCATCATCCGCAATCCTCATGCGATCCGGCCATGGCAGCATGTGCTGGAGCCGTTGTATGGTTATTTGTTGTTGGCCGAGCGACTTTATACGGAAGGGCAGACCTGGGCCGAAGGATGGAATTTTGGACCCCATGACAACGATGCGCGTCCTGTGCAATGGATCGTGGAACGCATGGTGATTGCGTGGGGGGATGGGGCGTCGTGGCAATGGGATGCCGGTCAACATCCCCATGAGGCCAACTATCTGAAATTGGATATTTCCAAGGCCAAAGTGCGTTTGAATTGGCATCCACGCTGGTCCCTTGAAATGGCGCTGCAAAAGATCATTCTCTGGCATCAGGCATGGCTGTCGAAGTCGGACATTCGATCTGTGTGTTTGGAACAGATTCAACAATATGACGCTTCAGCAGGAATTTTTTAAAGGAAGATTATGTTAGATTCTATGGCTATTCAGGAAACCTCCAAGACTCCGGACACGATTCGTCAGGAAATTGCTGAGCTGGTGCAGCAATATGCAGATCTTGTGTATGCGCCCAAGCCGTTTGTTCCCGGCGTGTCTGCGGTACCTGTCTCCGGAAAGGTGATGGGAGCCAAAGAGCTTCAGTATATGGTTGAGGCCAGTTTGGATGGATGGTTGACCACGGGTCGATTCAATGCGGAGTTTGAATCACGATTGGCCCAGTATTTGGGGGTCAAGCATTTGATCACTGTGAATTCCGGCTCCTCTGCCAATCTGGTGGCCTTTTCCACTTTGACCTCTCATCGTCTTGGTGATCGTGCCATTCGGCCTGGAGATGAGGTCATCGGGGTGGCTGCTGGCTTTCCGACTACGGTGAATCCCATCGTTCAGTTTGGGGCCATTCCCGTATTTGTCGATGTGGATTTGGCAACCCATAATATTGATGCCACCCAGATTGAAGCGGCCATTTCTCCAAAGACCAAAGCGATCATGCTGGCGCACTCGTTGGGGAATCCATTCAATCTGGAAGTGGTGGTTGCTCTGTGTCAGAAGTATAAGCTGTGGCTGGTTGAAGATTGTTGTGATGCTCTTGGAGCCACCTACCATGGGAAAATGGTTGGAACCTTCGGTGATATTGCCACGTTGAGTTTTTATCCGGCACATCACATTACCATGGGGGAAGGTGGCGCGGTTTTTACAAACAACACGGAATTGAAAACCATTGCAGAATCGTTCCGGGATTGGGGGCGTGATTGTTACTGTCCTCCAGGCAAGGACAATACCTGCAAGAAACGATTTGCTTGGCAGTTGGGGAATTTGCCGGCAGGCTATGATCACAAGTACACCTACAGCCATCTTGGGTATAATTTGAAAATTTCAGACATGCAGGCAGCCTGCGCGCTTGCTCAACTGGATCGCGTGGATGGCTTCATTGCTGCCCGTAGGGCCAATTTCTTATACTTGAAAGACAAGCTGAAAAGCTGTGAAGAGTTTCTGATGTTGCCGGAAGCCACTCCCCATTCCGATCCTTCCTGGTTTGGCTTTCTTGTCGTCATCAAAGAGTCCGCAGGCGTAAATCGTGTTGATCTTCTCACTTATCTGGATCAGAATAAAATTGGTACCCGTCTTTTGTTTGCGGGCAACCTGACCCGCCAGCCTTACATGATCGGCAGGAATTATCGTGTGAGCGGAGAATTGATCAATACAGATATCATGATGAATCACGCGTTCTGGTTGGGTTTGTATCCCGGTTTAGGAATTGAACATTTGGATTATATGGTATCCAGGATCGAAGAATTTTTCGGTTTAGGATTCTGATGTTCATGAGATCGGCAGGATCGAACAATTGAATATGCTGATGTGTCTGTAAATGAAAAAATATAGAGTGGCGATCATAGGTTCTGGAAATATAGGAACCGACTTGCTAGTGAAAGTGAAGCGATCATCTCTTCTGGATTGTGTTGCCTTTGTGGGGCGAAGCAGGACCTCGCCCGGAATGGCAAAAGCAATGAGTCTTGGGGTTCACTGTTCTGATCGGAGTATTCAATATATTATCGATCATGCTCCGAACATCGATCTTGTTTTTGATGCGACATCGGCAAAGGATCATAAGACACATGCGCCCATTCTGAGGAAACTTGGGATTCGTGTGATTGATTTGACTCCTGCCAAAGTGGGGCCGATGTCTGTACCCGCAGTCAATATTCATGATTGCCTGCCTGAATTGAATATCAATATGGTAACCTGTGGAGGTCAGGCCTCTGCTCCCATTGCTTATGCGATTGGTCGAACCCATAAAGAAGTTGAGTACATTGAAGTCATCTCAAGTATTGCTTCCAAGAGTGCCGGTCCTGCAACCCGATTGAATTTGGATGAGTATGTTTCTACGACTGAAAAATGCATTAAATTATTCTCTGGTGCCAAACGGTCCAAAGCTATATTGAATTTAAATCCTGCTGTCCCCTGTATCAATATGCAAACCACTGTGTTTGCGGTCGTATCGGATCCTGATATCGAAGGTTTGTCTCGCGAGGTTGACGTTCTTGTTGATAAAATCAAGTCTTATGTGCCGGGATATCAGGTTATTGTTAATCCGTTTTTTGAATCAGGACGCATTGTTGTCATGTTGCGTGTGCGTGGCCATGGTGATTTTCTGCCAGAATATGCTGGTAATCTTGATATTATAAACTGCGCTGCCATTGCCATGGCGGAAGAATATGCCAAGCATCGAGATGTGATATGAAAGCGCAGTCACGTAAAGTTCTGATCAGCGATCCCACCTTGCGTGACGGCAATCATGCCGTTTTACATCAATTGAATATTCACCAAGTAGCTTCTTATTGTCGCGCTGCGGATGCTGCTGGGGTACCCGTGGTGGAAGTTGGGCATGGCAATGGGTTGGGTGCCTCTTCATTGCAGGTTGGATTGGCCGCCGTTGATGACAAAACCATGTTGACGGTTGCCCGTGAGAATCTGATCAGATCGAAACTTGGCGTGCATGTGATTCCAGGATTTGCAACCATTGAACGTGATATCAAACCGGCGATAGATTATGGTGTTGATGTTTTTCGCATCGCCTCTCACTGCACCGAGGCGGATATAACAGAAAGACATATTGGATATTGTCGATCTGAGGGTAAAACTGTTTTTGGTGTGCTGATGATGAGCCATATGGCTGATCGTGATTTATTGGCAGAAGAAGCACGAAAGATGCAGACCTATGGCGCCGAGGGTGTTATTCTTATGGATTCGTCTGGGAATTATCTGCCAGCCGATGTGACCGAAAAGGTGACGTGTCTACTTGAAAATCTTGAAATACCGGTTGGGTTTCATGCACACAACAATCTGGGTATGGGGATAGCCAATTCTATTGCAGCAGTTCAGGCAGGTGCGGATATTATTGATGGGTGTGCAAGAGGTTTTGGTGCCGGAGCTGGCAATGCTCAACTTGAAGTCATGGTCGCAGTGTTGGATCGAATGGGGTATGAAACAGGAATCGATCTTTATAAGATTCTGGATGCTGGAGATTTGGCTGAAAGAGAATTGATGAAAGTGATCCCTACGATTAGTTCCTTAAGCGTCATCAGTGGCTTGTCCGGCGTCTTCTCTGGTTTTCTTAAGCCAGTTAATCGCATTGCTCATGAATTCAATGTTGATCCAAGGGATGTGTTCTTTGAATTAGGAAAAAGAAAAGTTGTTGCAGGACAAGAGGATATTATCATCGAAGTTGCGCAGCAGCTCAAAGGTTAGTTGATATGTTTAAGCAGAAGTTCTTTATCCAGGAAGACTTGGCAAGAATTTATCCCATTTTGTCTCGTCAAATTGAGCCATTGTTTGAACACACCCTGTTGGTTACGGGAGGTGTCGGCTTTATGGGCAGTTGGGTATGTGAACTTGTGAATTATTTGAATGAATATGAGAATGCCAAGATCAAGCTTTGTATTGTTGATCGTGATAAAGATTTTTTTGTTCAAAGACTGCCACACTTGGCAGAAAATCGGTCAATTGAGTGGATTGGTTGTGATGTTCGCAGTTTGACTGAAATACCCAGTCATGTGAATTATATAATACATGCTGCCGCAACTCCGGATCATCGTTTTCATGCTTCCAGTCCTATTGAAACAATGACCACGATTGCCGATGGCACAGCATGTATCTTACGTGCGGCAAACAGAGTTTCCAATTTAATCAAATTTGTAAATGTCAGTGCCAGTGCCATTTACGCATCTAATCCCCAGGTTGAACGAATTTCTGAAACATCACCCGGTTTGCCTTTAAGTACAAAGTCCGCCTCTGCCTATGCAGAAGCAAAAAGATATGCGGAGGTGTTGTGTGCATCGGCCCGTAGTGAGGCGCGCATGCCAATTATTACGGTTCGTCCTTTTACATTCTGTGGTGCGTATCAACATCTTGATTCTCCTTGGGTGATTAATAATTTTATCAATGATGCATTGAATCATAGACCGATCCGTATTCTGGGTGATGGTAAGAGTGTCAGAAGTCTTATGTACGGTGCAGATTTGGCGTACTGGCTGTTGGTGGTGATGTTGCATGGGAACAGTGGTCAGGTTTTTAACATCGGCAACGATCAAGGAGAGTCGGTTGCTGATTTGGCCAAGCGTGTTGCAGGCTGTTTCTTTCCAACTCCGAATATACTGACCAATACAGCACTGACCGGTGTCATTAATAATTCTCGTCTTGTTCCGGATGTGACAGCGTCCAGAAAATATTTTGGGCTGGATATTTATACGGATACCATGTTGGCAATTTCCAGAAGTATTGATTGGTATCAAGCGAGTTTAGTATCAGGATGGAAGATGATTTGACATCGATTTGTTGAATTCTTGCTAAATTATTTTATTTATAATCCTGTACGTGATCTTATTTATTGGGTGTACAATAATGTTATCAAACAAGAGAAAATGTATTGCAATTCTGGGTGCGACCAGTCAGATCGCCAAGGATTGTATTCTATCTTTCTCGCAGAATAAAGAATATAATTTGATCTTGTATGCAAGAAATATTGAAACAGTGAAGAGTTGGCAAGAAAGAGTTGGTCTGGATAGGATGTATCCGGTTTTTGATTATTCAAAGTATGGTGAAGATGCGCATGATGTTGTCATAAATTTTATTGGAGTGGGTGATCCGGCCCGTGTGGTAACCATGGGGGCAACGATTTTTGATGTCACTTATCAGTATGATCAGCTTGTGTTGCAGCATCTTGAGTCCAATCCAGAGCGGCGTTATATCTTCTTGTCGAGCGGTGCTGTGTACGGAAGTACCTTTGATCAGCCGGTAAGCAGCGAAACAAAAGCTGAAATTTGTATCAATCAATTTTTGTCACATGAATATTATTCGGTTGCCAAGTTGTATGCGGAGTGCAGGCATCGCGCTTTGTCCCAATATTCTATTATTGATCTGAGAGTTTTTAATTATTTCAGTCGAACACAAGATATGCAGGCAAGATTTTTTATTACTGATATGTTGCGAGCAATCAAAGAGAAGCGGTTATTTGAAACCTCGCACTATAATATAGTGCGAGATTATTTGCATCCAACTGATTTTTATCGCATGATTGTGTCAATTCTGCGTTCTCCACCCAAGAATACATCGTATGATTGTTATACGCAGGCTCCATCTGAAAAGAAATTGATCCTGGATCGTATGTGTGAGAGCTTTGGATTGCAATATATAATCAACAGTTCTCAAACTTTGTTGAATCCAACAGGACTGAAGACAAATTATTATTCTCTGAATAGAAAAGCATCAGAGACAGGATATGTTCCTTTGTATTCGTCAATTGAAACGGTCTTGATTGAGAGTAAGAGCCTGTTGTCAAATTGATCAGGAAGGAATATTTGTTTAATCTGGATTGGCAAGGGAGTTGTTCTCCCGGAATTTTCTTTCTGATAGGTTTGGTTTAAGTAAATATTTATGTATAACATGATGATTTTGGCTATAGGAAGATCGGTCCATATTTTATTGACCTTTCTGACAATCAAAATTGCCACGACATTTCTGTTGCCATCAGAGATGGCTAAGGTTTATTTGATCTCTTCAGTAGTGGCTTTCTTTTCCAGTGTATTTGTTAGTCCTGTTGGTTTGTTTATTAACAGAAAAATCAATATCTGGAATTCGGATGCACGCATTAGGCAGTATTTTAATTTATTTTTCGTTTATTTGTTGCTGTGTTCTGTTTTTTCAGCGTTGATGTCAAATGTGGCAATTTCCATCCAATTAATTAATATTCATACAGACAAATTAATCGGTTTAGTGATAATATTGCTATCTTTTGTTGCGCTCAATTTTAACTCAACCTGTATTCCGAGTCTTAATATTATTGGATTTCAGGTGCCTTTTTTGGTTCTTTCAGTATTAACATCGCTTTCAAGTCTTGTGTTGGCTATAACTTTTACAAATCTTAATCATGCAAAAACTTCTGAAGTTTGGATGTCTGGGATCATTTGTGGTCAATTGCTTATTGGAATAATCGGACTGAAAATTTTGTATGGAAAAATTCCACAAAAGGTACAGAGGACTGTTTCAGTAGCATTGACTTTTGAACATTATAAGAATCTGTTTCACTTTGCTTGGCCTGTCAGTCTGGGAGCGTTTCTGAGTTGGTTGCAAACCCAAAGCTATCGATTTATTTCCGAATCAGCAATTGGTTTGCATGATTTGGGAATTTTTGCCGCAGGGTATGCTATCGGTTCAGGCATTATGGCCGGTATTGAATCTATTTTGACTTCTTATTTTCAGCCGAAATTGTATAAAGATATCGGGGTGACGCAATCAGAACATCAGGTGAGCGCATTCTCCCAGTATATTAATGCCTTACTACCAACCTATTTTCTGGTTGGATTTACTCTTTCATCAATGGCACCGGAACTGAGTGTTTTGTTTCTGGGGCCTATGTATCGCGAATCAGCCAATTTCCTTTTGTTTGGTATTTTTGCAGAAGTTTGTCGTGTTACAGCTTCTGTATTTGCGATGGGCGCGCATATTAGAATGAAGACCAGACCTTTGTTGATTCCAACGATTGCTGGAACCGTGACTTTGCTGATATTGTTAACCTATTTGACGCCTTTGTTGAAATCTCATGGCATTGGGTATGCGTTGGTCATTGCTGGTATTGTATCAATGGTATCTACCTATCTCGTAATTCGGCACGCAATTTTAATGAGGATTTCTTATTCTTTATTGTTTTTTTCGGTTCTTTATGGTCTTTTAATTGTTATTCTTCAATATCTATGGTATGATTTTTTTCAGATAAATGATTATAAAAATATTTATCTTACGATTGGATTTTCGTTAATTTTGTATTTTCCTATTCAATTTTTAATTCTTAAGTCGCACATAAGTAACTAAATTGGGCATCCTCAGAAAGTCCAACACATTGAAACTGTACATGAAATCGTATTTATGA